>NHEC01000054.1 GCA_002171655.1 Planctomycetes bacterium TMED75 | reverse complement strand
CGCACGTTGCGGGCCTCGCTGGTCTCGTGCACCACATGCTGGGGAATGCCTCCGCCCAGGAGGTGATTCAGAAGATCTACGACAACGTTCGTCCCGTGAGCTCCCTCAGCGGTGTCGTCGTCACCGGTGGCATCATCGACGCCGAGGCCACGCTCAACGACCTTTTCCAGGGGCCGGTTGGTTCATTGGTAAGTTCCATTCCTGTCTCCGTTGAGGCTGGCGAATCGACCGTCGTTCAGTTCGACATCGATCCTCGTGAGGACACCATCTCCGGTGCTTCGGTCTTCTACCGAACCGACAGCGGTCAATTCTCATGGGTCGCACTTCCGACCGAGAACGTCTACGCAAACGTCTGGGAAGCGACTCTGCCTGCAGCTTCCTGTGATGAGATTCCTCAGTTCTATCTTTCGTACTCCGGAAGTCAGGCCGGGCAAGCCACTCTGCCAAGTGGAGGCGCCTTTGCTCCGTACTCCTTCTCAGTGGGTACCCTCGAAACCTTTGCCAGCGTTGATTTCAACTCGTCCGCGGGATGGTCGGCTGCGACCACTGCCTCCGCCGGTGGATGGGTTCGCGGGATCCCCAGCACTGACTCGACTTCGGTCGACACCTGCAGTGCCCCTGGTGGGGATTCGGACGGCAGTGGATACTGCTGGGTTACTGGCAACGGAGTTTCTGCCACTGCGTGCGCAAACGACATTGATGGCGGTCAGACTGTCCTCACGTCGGCAACCTACGATCTGAACGGCTCAGACGCCCAAGTCAGCTTCGCTTGGTGGTACGACAACACCAGTGCGAACAACGTTGAGTTTGACGATGTTTTCGTCATCGAAGTCAGTGGCAATTCTGGTTCGAGTTGGACCCAGTATGCCGCCGTTTCCAATGGAGACAGCGCTCAAACTGGTTGGTCGACAGAGTCGTTCCTGATCAGTGATTATGTCCAGGTCACCTCCGGTTTCGCGATTCGCTTCACCGCATCGGACAATGATCCTGGATCCGTCGTTGAGGCCGGGATTGATGCATTCGCCATCGATGCCTTCTCCTGTGAAGACGGCAAGGAATGCCCTGGCGCTGACCTTGATTCCGACGGTACCGTTGGTGGTACTGATCTTGCGACCCTGCTGGCAAACTGGGGTTGTACTGGCCCTGGTTGCAACGGTGATGCCGATTGCAACGGAGTCGTCAACGGTGAAGACCTGGCACGAGTCCTGGCCAACTGGGGACCCTGACCAAGCCCCTGTCCACCCATTTGTGACATTCCAGCCCCGTCCTCCCTTCAAGGGGGGGCGGGGTTGTTCTTATTACTGGTCTTTTGCAACGTTGGCCAGGGAATTGTCGATGATAACGGGACCTGATTCGAAGGCAGCCTGAGGCATACATGAAACCCACATTCATCAGTATCGGATCTGCTCGCTGTGGCTCCACATGGTTGCATCGGTCGCTTGGTCTCCACCCGGAGATTCAGGTGAGTGATCCGAAGCAGGTCTGTTACTTCGATAGATGGATTCGCAGTCGCCCGCTCGAGTGGTACCTTGCGCATTTTGCTCCGCCTTCCGGTCAGTCGCCAGCGCCCATCCGAGGTGAAGTCACGCCTTTCTACGCTCGCTTGAGCAGGAGGTCAGTGGAATCAGTCCTGCGCCTTTTTCCGGAACTTCGGATTCTGCTCACCATTCGGAATCCCGTTGATCGTTGTTGGTCGGCTGCTCATCTGGATTTAGGCCATTACGGACGCAAGCAGTTGTCTTCGCTCTCTCTGCAGACGTTCTTCCGTTACTTTGAGCGGCAGAGAGTGATTCGTTACACCCAATACGAACAGATCATCGACCGCTGGTCTGAGGGCAATCCTCAAAGACTCCATGTTTCACTCTTTGACGACATTGGTACCCGTCCAGGAGAACTTCTTTCCGGTATTTTTGCACACTTGGGTGCCGAGAGTACCTGGCAA
This sequence comes from Planctomycetes bacterium TMED75, assembly GCA_002171655.1. Taxonomy (GTDB): domain Bacteria; phylum Planctomycetota; class Phycisphaerae; order Phycisphaerales; family SM1A02; genus UBA8087. Next base: position 25,876 of record NHEC01000054.1, on the reverse strand, counting down.
CCACCACTCAACGAGGTTGCGCAGCGTGTACGACCCGAAGGAAAGGATCACCAAGAGCTTGCGATGCCCGAGCCAGTTCGTTGGTATCTCTCGGTGAAGTGGCTTGGGGCAACGCGCAGGTTGAATGATCGGCTGGGGGGCAGAGTGTCTCATTGGGTGGACTCAATGGAGGAAGCGGTGGGGAACCCGAAGAGACAGTGGCGATTTCAGCGGGCATTCAACCTCTGGATCGGTCGGAGGGCTGAGCAGTATTCATTTGCCGCCTATGACCGGGTCAACGAGCAGCGAACCGGACGCGCTTGGCAGCGAATAGAGCGTTGATCATTTTCCGCGACCTCGATTTCTCATCAGCTTCTTTATCCGATTCTCTATGCCCATGCGTGTCGAAGCAGTCTTGAGGGCTGAAAGGGTCATCGTAGTCGCGGCGATCCGAGCCTTGAGCAGTCGAGCGCCAAGTTTCTGCGAGTAGATCGTGCGCTGTTCGGTTGGAATGCAATGGGTGCAGATCCGGTTCTTGTATTGTGCATCACCAGGGCCAAACTCCCACTCTCGGAACCCATCGCTGCCACATATCTGACGCAGAGTTTCAAAGAACATGATGGTCCCGATCGGGAGGTTTGTCAGGTCAGGAACGAATGCAGTATTCGTTCCAAAGATCACTCCGTTCATTCTGAGTCCGGCTGCGAATGCTGCGGGTTTATCATCAATGTGCAGCATCGATGACGCGAACCAGCCCTCTCTGACCGATGCATTGTGGACTGCGCGTTCGCGAGGTGTGTCGGAGACGCCCCATCCCAGCCCGCGGTGGTAACTGGTGTCTTCCACCGTGACCATGTCTTGAAAGAAGCGGTCGAATTGTTCGGGGTTGGCGTTCTTCGAGGTGAGGTACTGAAGTTCGAAGCGATCCTTGAACTCGCGATTAAATCGATTGAGGTTGTTTCGAACAGTGCTTCGAGTACTCCGTCCAAGTTTCTTCAGTTGAGTGTCAAAATCGTCCTCGATCTGAAGGATCCAGCGGACGTTTCGGCCAACCATGGCTCGTTGGAATCGATTATTCCCTGAACGGAGAAGTGCCCCTCGGACAGGATCCGTCTCATCCATGATTGGGAGCTCGATAAGTGTGGCAATACCGTCATCCAGTTCTTCGATCAGAGCATTCAGAAGTTCAGACGCCAGTTCCGTGCGCTCGGGCCCCATGAATCCTCCGATCGCGATCACCAGCTGCCGAACAACAGGTTTCTGAAACGGCAAATATGCACTTGTTTGAAGTGCTTCGGTGTCCTCCACTCGGCCGGCGACCAGTGCGCGGATTTCACCTGAGTCATCGAGTACAACTGCAGCAATCGGATGGACGATGTTTTCATCGGCGCGGCACAAGTCAAGCAGCAGTCCGGGGTGGCTGAATGGATGGCGGGCAAGAGGTGCCCACCTCCGACTCAGCTCGGACAGAGCCTCCTCTGTTCTGAGTATGTGAACGGAATGTGTCATTCAACAGGCTCCGAGGTGCAGCTGGGTGATTGATTCCAGCAGGGCTGGTTCAAGTGACCCCCATTCTACTTGTTAGAATCGTCTTTAATGAGAATTTGACTCGGCTTACTCCTCGGCACTTGATCCAACCTCTTGATCTGGACCACCATGGCTCTACGCAAACGACTCTCCGTGGCTGTGACTTATCCTGCCTGGATGCTGGCCCTGGTTCTGGGCGTAGCCCTGCTTCTGGGGGGGCTCGCGGTCAGTGGAACGCGTCGAACCAGCGCCGACCTTCTTGATCGGATCACTGACCAGGCAACCGAGCGTATGCGACAAGCCGTACTTTCGACTCTAGCGGGCCCGCGGCGGATCGGAGAAATGAACGCTTCCTCGATCGCCATCGGAGCCTTGGATGTCTCGACCTTCGCCGCGCTGAAAAAGCTCGTTCCACAGTTTCTCATCCAGCTCCGGTCATTTCCTGGTGTGAGTGCCATTCTGGTCTGCAATGAACGTCGCGACACGATGTGGGTCGAGCGCCTCGAAGATGGCCGAGCCAAGGTTGCCTTGTATGAACAGGGTGCGGAGACTGAATGCTACGAGTGGATGCTGGATGCGCAGGGACGTATTGTGGGTTCGACGCCCATCGGCAGCTATCCATATGAACCGAAGTCTCGTCCCTGGTACATCACTGCGTCATCTGCTGAGGGTGGGCGTGGCTGGTCACCGCTCTACCTCTGGGCAACGACCGCCGACATACCGGTGGTCGGGTGCGGTCGTTCCATCCTGGTGCTCGACGACAACGAACAAGGCCACTCTGCAGTCGTCGATGTTGGATTCACGGTCGAAGCACTTTCGCGTCAGCTTCAGGATATTGGAATCAGCCCCAACGGCGATGTTTTCATCATTGACAACAATGGGTACCTCGTTGCAATCGGGGACGGCTCCACCCTGGCCGCAAAAGCGGGAAAGATGATTCCCGCAATTCATTCGGGAAACCGCATCATTGCCGAAGCGGCCCTTTCCATTACGGATCCGGACCAGGGGTACGATGATGTCCGTGGTTTCCACCATGCTTCATTCACCCTCGATTCCGGCGAGTCTTACCAGGTGAACTCGGAAAAAGTGGGGGTCTCCTGGGGGCCAGATTGGACCCTGGTTACTGTGATACCTGAATCCGATCTGCTCAGTGGAGTTCGGGTCGTTCAGGACCGACTCATTTACACCGGGCTGGCGGTGCTTGCAATCGCCGGTTTCGCCGGTTTGTTTCTGGCTCGCAGTATTGCCAACCCAATTCTGGAATTGCGAAAGACCGCCGATCGAATCATCGCTGGCGACCTTGATGCGAAATTCATTCCCCGGGGGGGGCGTGAGTTTGCAGAGCTGTCCTTGGATCTCGAGTCCCTGACCACGGCCATGCAAGAGCGTTTGGAGATGCGAGCGGCTCTTTCTGTGGCGATGGAGGTCCAGCAGCATCTTCTCCCGGGCGAAACCCCAGATCTGGATGGGTTTGATGTTGCTGCGCTCAGTATCTTCTCTGATGAAACCGGTGGAGACTATTACGATTTTCCATCTGACGCCGAGTCGATATCGAAGGAGTCAGGCGGAACGACTCTGGTCGCCATTGGTGATGTGACCGGGCATGGAATCGGCGCCGCGTTGATCATGGCGTCTGCGCGATCGGCCTTGCGTACCCGATTGTCCGGGGGTGGAAATATTGGCGAGGTCTTGACTGATGTCAACCGCATTCTGGTGGGCGATGTTCCCAACGGCCGATTCATGACGCTTTTGATGATGCGCATCGATCGTGACGGATCAGGGTACTGCTGGGGAAGTGCAGGTCATGATCCGCCTATCCAGTACGACCCCACTACGGATGAGTTTATGGAGCCCGATGGCGGTGGGGTTCCGCTCGGGATCATCCAAAGTGAGACCTACCACGAATACCGAAGCGAATTCGGGGGGCCTGGTTCCATCCTGTTTGCTGCAACCGACGGTGTCTGGGAAACTGCTTCCCCGGGTAAGGAGCTGTACGGAAAAATGCGGCTTCGTGAGTTACTCAAGCGTCATGCGGCTGAATCAGCGGAAGCCATTGCCAAGCACATCGTCAAGGAACTCAACGACTATCGTCAGAGTGAGCGGCCCCTCGACGATGTCACTCTTGTGGTGTTGAAGCGTCTCTAGCTTCGCGGTTCAACCGGAGTTTTCTGTGTCCAATCGATCTTCAGATTCGTCGCTGCACCCTGGTCCCGACGCCCTTGCTCTTAAAAGGAGTCAGAAGGTCATCGGACGATCCGAGCGTACCGTGACGGATTCTTCAAAGTCAGGCCGAGGACTGCTCTGGCGGTTTTTCTATCACCTCGGTGGCATCGGTTTCACAGGGCCGAGGCAATCGAAACGTTCTTCGGTTCTTCTTACTGAAAGGTTTTCCATGCAACCACAAGTCTCGGTGTCTCATAAGGACACTTCCCCTCGGAGGCCCGATTCTGAAGCTGGTTTCTCGGCGCGGACGGGGCATGAAGAAATTCAATCCGTATTGTCATCGGATTGGCCGGTGGTCTCCATTCGATGGGTCGATGCTGAGGCACGAGGTGGCCCCGGTTGGGAGGATCCTGAAGACATGATTGAATTTGCCTTGAAGCCTCTGATGGTGGTTCACTCTGTAGGACTGCTGATACACAGTTGTGATCAGTACGTTGCACTTACCGATTCACGAGGTCCTGACCAAATCGGTGGTGTTCAGAAGATTCCAAGAGCTTGGATCAATTCGATGGACCTGATGGCACCTTCAAACGAAACCCTGCCATCCAGCCTTCCCCTTGAAAGTGTCCGTACCGGATGACGTGGTTCCCCAGCTGTTTCCTGTCTTGTAGGGAGATCAATCGTGCCTTGTCTCTTGAAAATCATATTCGCCCTCTGGATGCTTCAAGTCGAACCAGTCACTGGTCCTTCCCTCGAAACAGAGTCGAATCCACAGCTTTCGGTGCTGGCCTTCAATATTCTCACCAGCGGAAACCCACCCGGTCCAGACGCGGCCAGCCCCTTGTACCGGACTTCGCGGCAGGAACGAATCGTTGAAATCATCCTGGAGTACTCACCCGATGTGGTTCTCCTCCAGGAAGGCCACCATGCCCAGGGGATCCACTCACTCCTTCGGAAGGCCGACCCGGATTGGAGAATGCAAGATGGTGGCGATCGCGGGCAGATGATCCTGGCCAGGCATCACCTCGAGCAGATTGGTGAGAACTCCGCTCGGGTCGAGACTCCGAGCGGTCCGGTGGTTGTCCACAACGTGCATTGGGAACCCTATCCGTACGGGCCGTACGAATGTCAGAAACGTCTTCTCGAGGGTGCACCGAGTATTGATGCGAAGGAAATCCTAGCTGCCAGCGACAAGGGGGAAATCTACGCCAGGACATATCGTGACATTCACCCGGCACTCCTTGCAGGGGTTCCGGTCGTGGTGGGTGGTGATTTCAATGAACCGTCTCACCTTGACTGGTCAGGCGACTATCTGCGTAGTGGTCCGGATCGGTGGCTGAGCAATCCCACCGAGGTGCCGTTGAAGGCCCTGATTTCCTGGAAGGGCTCACGGCTGCTGAGTAATCCCGGTGAATTTTCGGAGGAGCTTCAACTTGGCGCTGGTGTTGCACTTCCTCCGCTGGTGGATTCCTTTCGAGCCGTCAGACCAAGCGCAGTGACTGATCCCGGAAATACTTGGACACCAGCTTATTCTGCAGAGACGGTTGACCGACGTTTCTACCGTGCTCGTGTTGGTCACCAGGCATCGGAGGATCAGCCGACTGCGGTCCTGGACCGAATCGACATGATCTACGCATCGGCGGAACTCATACCCCGTGAAGTGCTTGTGCTCGGAGATTCCGGTGATCCCTCGACCGATCGTGGATACACACCGTGGCCGTCTGATCACCGGGCAGTTCTGGCACGTTTCACGCTGCGTCCATCACCAGATGAGTGAGTGATTGGATGTGGGGTCTTCTTCCCTCAAGCTGGTATCCTCAACGCATGTTCACCACGCTCATGACTGTTCTGCTGGTTCTGGTTCATGATGGACCCGACCCCGTGCTTTCCTATGCACTTCACTCTGAAACGGCCCAGGCTGACGTTCTGAAAGCGGAATTCGGCCCCGATATTCCACTTGCCCGGACGCTTTCATTCCTGCCCAAATCCGAAGGCGGTGGACTCGAGTTGTGCGAACACGATCTTCTGATCGTCGATGACGCTGCACCCGCTGAATCGGCACTGCTGCCCCGACGTGAGATGACCGCTTCAGCCTGGTTTTCGGTGGGCGTTCCTCGTCAGTGGGGAGGTGTGCTCGGGTGCATACAGGACAACAATGACGAGGAGCACGGTTGGGTGCTTGGTTACAACCAGCGACATTTCACATTCGGTCTGGCTACTCGTGGTGCGGATGACGGGAACGGCCGTATGACTTACCTCACGGGGCGAACCCGGTACGAACTGGGCCGTCTGTACCACGTGGTGGCGACGTATGACGGAACGGTCGCCAGGCTCTACGTCAATGGGCGGCTTGATGCCTCAACCGAGGAACAGACGGGAGATCTTCTGTATCCCGAAACCGCGGAGCTCACGCTTGGTTGTTACAAGGACGTCAATGAGTTTCATCCCCACCTCGGTCGATTGATCGACGTCCGCCTCTACGATCTTGCTGCAGGGCCCGACTGGGTTGTCGGCCAGTTCAACCTGCACCAGTCGCGCATGGATTCTCCCCTCAGGATTCCTCCGGAGCAGGCGATTTCTGAGGACCTGGCCTGGCAGGTGCCTCCATTTCTTCAGTTTGCAACTGAGAGCTCAATTCGCGTGGTCTTTGAAACAACTCGTCCAGTGACGGGATTGCTTCATTACGGCGAAAGCAGCAATTTTGTCAAAAGCGTTCGGATCGATGATCCCGTGATGCTTGCTGAGACGATCATTGACGGGCTCAGTCCTGGTGAACCGTATTTCTACAAGCTGCAACTCGTGGATGATCGTCAGCAAAAGCTCGAATCAGAACTGCTCACTTTTCAAACCGCTGCTCCTCGCGGAACACCGATTGCGTTCGCGATTCTCAGCGACACCCAGGACAATCCGACAGTCTCGTCTCTTCTCGCCGAGCATATCTGGGAACAAAGACCGGGTTTCATCATTCACCCCGGAGATCTGACGGGCACTGGTTCCCTCAAGGATGATTGGACGTCTGAGTTCTTCCCCGGTATGAACCGTTTGCTCTCCAGAGTCACGATGTATCCGGTACTGGGGAATCACGAGCAGGATGCAAGGCACTACTACCGCTATTTCTCATTACCCGAGCCGGAGTACCACTATCGATTCAGTCAGGGCGATGTCGATTTCTTCATGATCGATACCAACCGGGACGTCGCACCGGGTTCTCGGCAATTCACCTGGCTCGACGCTGAACTGGCCTCTTCCGAGGCCCTCTGGAAGGTCGTCGTGCACCACCATCCACCTTATTCATCCGATGAGAACGATTACGGAGACACCTGGATTGGCAGGGGGTCGCGGGGTGATACTCGGGTTCGAGTGCTCTCAGATCTCTACGACCGCCATAAAGTCGATCTGGTTCTCACTGGGCACATCCACAGCTACGAGCGAACCTGGCCGATCGAGGGAGGGCGCCCGGTGTCCGAGGGAGGGGTTGTCTACACCATCACTGGGGGTGGGGGTGGTTCCCTGGAGACTCCTGGGCCCACCAGGCCCGGTTTCAACAACACCGTCCGCCGTGGCCACCATTACTGCATGGTACGGATCAACGGGGGAACCCTGGAATTCTTCGCCTATGACCTTGAGAATCGTCTCTTCGATCACATGACCCTTTCCAAGTGAACGGGACACAAACTCACTCTGTTGGTGCATCTGAGTCCGCATCTGGGTAGGCTGTCCGATCTCATGAGTTCAAGTCCCCCCCCAGATATCCGAAACGTCGCCATCATCGCCCACGTCGACCATGGAAAGACCACCCTGGTCGATTCTCTGCTGGCCTTCTGTGGTTCCATGTCGCTTGACCGAGAGGCTGCTGATTGCGTCCTTGATTCTGACCCACTTGAGCGTGAGCGAGGAATCACGATCACCTCGAAGAACTGCGCGGTGGTCTGGGCCCCGAAAACAGGTCCCCACGCCGGGAGATCGTGTCGGATCAATGTGATCGACACGCCGGGGCACGCTGATTTTGGTGGAGAGGTCGAGCGTGTCTTGAAGATGGCTGATGGAGTCCTGCTGCTGGTTGATGCCTTTGAAGGCCCCATGCCGCAGACCCGATTTGTTCTTGGCAAGGCCTTAGAACTCGACCTTCCGTTGGTGGTCGTCATCAATAAGTGCGATCGACCAAACGCACGACCCGATGGCGTAGTCGACGAGGTCTTTGATCTCCTGGTCGCGCTCGGTGCCGGTGATGACCACCTTGATTTTCCAGTCATCTACGCGTCTGGACGTGATGGTTGGTCATCCACCGAAGAGGGGGTCCATGAAGGTGACATGCAGCCGCTGCTTGAATGCGTACTGACCCGACTCCCTGCTCCCAATGCGAATACTGACGGCCCTCTGCAGATGCTGATCGCCAGTCAGGATTATTCTTCTTACGCGGGTCGCATCGCGATTGGCAGGGTCTTTTCTGGCAAACTTCAATCTGGTACATCTGTCGCCATCTGTCAGCAAGACGGGACTCGGATGGCAAAGGCTCAGAAGGTGTTCCAGTTCAAGGATCTTGGCAGAGTTGAGGCCTCCACGGTTCTGGCCGGAGATCTGTGTGCGATCGAGGGACTTGGTGATTTCGAGATTGGTGACACGATTGCCTGTCCGTTGGAGCCAATGGCCATCCCTCGTATCGCAGTTGACGAACCAACTCTTCACATGTTGTTTCGTATCAATGATTCGCCCAATTCCGGGCGAGCCGGTCAGTTCGTCACGTCTCGGCAGATATCGGACCGACTGGACCGTGAGTTGCGCAGCAACCTGGCGCTTCGGGTTGAACCGGGTGCCAGCTCCGAGGAGTTCCGGGTTTCGGGCAGAGGTCTGTTGCACCTGGGAATACTCATCGAAAACATGCGTCGTGAGGGATACGAACTCACGGTGGGTCGGCCTCAGGTCATCGAAAAAGAAATCGATGGCATCTGTTGCGAGCCGATCGAACTGCTCACACTTGACGTGGATGAAGGGCACATGGGGCCGGCACTCGAGCTCCTCGGCTCCCGCGGAGGTGAAATTCGAAACGTGGAGCCCCGAGGTGATCGCATGCACATCACCTGTGAGATACCTGCTCGTGGGCTGATCGGGCTGCGTGGACAGATGTTGACCGCCACTGCAGGCCAGGCAGTCATGACTCATGCATTCCAGGAATTCGCACCCAAGCGAACGGCAACTCATCGTCGCGCTAATGGAGTGATGGTCGCCACCAACTCGGGTCAGGCTACAACCTTCGCCATGTTGAACCTCTCACAGCGGGGGGTTCTTTTTGTTGAGTCAGGTGATCCGATCTACGGCGGACAGGTGGTTGGTGAAAATGCCCGGGACAACGACCTTGACGTCAACATTGTCAAGGCCAAGGCTTTTTCGAACATGCGAGAGTCGACCAAGGAAGCGACGGTCGTTCTCAAATCATCACGAACTCTGAGCCTTGAGGCCGCACTTGAATACATCCAGGATGACGAGCTGGTGGAAATCACCCCAGATGCCATTCGATTGAGAAAACGTATTCTTGATGAAGCAACTCGTCGGCAAGTGGCTCGAAAACTCAAAAATGCCCGTGAAGGAGCTCTTCGAGATTGAGTCGACTCGTTGTGGTGCCGGGTGATCATTCATGAACACGGATTCCGATCCCCACCTTCTTGCCGTCGATCTCGGGCTCCGAACTGGTCTTGCTCTCTACGGACCGACTGGTCGTCTCCAATCGTATCGTTCCAAGCATTTTTCCAGTCTTCGTGTCCTTCGTCGTGGTATCGCATCAATCCTTCGCGAGTCTCCTCCTCTGGGTTGGATCTGGATAGAAGGCGGTGGCGAAATTGCGGAAGCTTGGGCCAAGCACGCGGGGCTTCACAAAATCGCACTTCACCAGATTCAAGCCTCGGACTGGCGAGTGGGTCTCATGCTGCCACGTCAACAACGAAATGCCAGCGTCGCAAAGCGTGAAGCGGGGGGGCTTGCCCGCAAAGTGATCGAATGGAGTGGAGCTCCCCGGCCGAAGGGCCCCCTCCGCCACGACGCTGCTGAGGCCATTCTGATCGGTCTGCACGGTGTGCATTCGGTCGGACTGTTGCGCACGATGCCTGAGCTCTAGGGCCTCTCCTCCGCCTGCTGTGAAGCAATTGGAACGTATAAATCAGCAATTCTCTCTTTCAAACCCCTCATTTGACCACAATCCCCCTTTTTGGAAGGACAGGGGGGCTCTTGTCACATACAACTGAATCAGCTTAGGACGTTTGTAAGCACCCTCTTGGTCCCTCAACCCCGTCCGAAGAGACAGGATGATGGGCATGGAGGGTTCTTACTGCGCCTTCAAGCCTGGTTGTTTCCACATGTTCCAGAGTTGAACACTACAGGAGAGCTTCATGCGAACCCCACCCCTCGCACTTGTTCCTTTGATCGGTCTGCTTTCCGTTACGTCCAGTTCACTGGGCCTGGAGGAAGCTGTTGGCCCGACTCCCGCCCTTCTGGATTCACCATTCGTCCGTTCCATTCAGCCATCTCCCTGGTCCGCCTTTTCCGCCGCCACGATTCAGGTCGATCTGGATCTTCTGAACGCAATCGCGGAAAGGTCACGTGCGGAAGGTGACGTGCTGGTTCGTGGCGTTCCGCTGGGAGCAGACTTGAGTGTCGACATGCGCCTCCATGAGGTTTCGGCAATCCATCCCGGCAGTCGATTCGTGATTGTTGAAGCCGATCCTAACTCGCCTTCAGGGTCGATCGAAGTCGAACTGGATGCACCCGATATCGTTGTACTTGCAGGACACATCGATGGGAGTCCCGACGACAAGGCTTTACTGGCACATGGCGACATGGGAACCATGGGGTACGTCCGCCGGGGTGGGCGAACTTTCATGATCTCAAGTGGTCAGGTCGGATCTGGAAAGCCCGCACTCAGTTTCGATACCGGGCTGCTTCCCGAGGGTGCTTTGGAGCTCATGCCCCTTGAATGTACCCTTCTCGCTGCCGATGGAAGTCTCTTTGAGGAGGTCCATGAAGTCGGTGAGTCGGGTTTTCTCGCCGGAGGTTTGCCCTGTCGCAAGGTCAGTTTCGCACTCGATACCGACAATGAATATCTGAGCGACCTCTTCGGGGGCAATTCCGACGCGGCCAATGCGTACACCGCGCTGCTTCTGGCCGCCACCACCGAAGTCTACGTAGATCAGTTCAACACCAACCTTGAAATTGACTACCTGCGACTCTGGTCGAGCCCCGATCCCTGGTCCGCTGGCAGCACTTCGGCTGAACTCAACAGTTTCGTGAGTTACTGGCAGTCGAACATGGGAGACGTGTCTCGAGACCTGGCCCACCTTCTGAGTGGACGAAACCTCGGGGGTGGGATCGCCTATCTCGGCGGCTTGTGTGGAGGCAGCAGTGCCTATGCGCTCAGTGCGAACTTGAACGGGTCTTTCCCCTATCCGATTGTGGACAACAGCTCGCAGAACTGGGACTTGATGGTCTTCGCTCACGAGACAGGTCACAGTTTCGGATCTGGTCATACCCACGACAGTTACAACCCGCCGATTGACGGGTGTGCGAACGGCGACTGTTCGGTGGCCCCAGAGGGGACCATCATGAGTTACTGCCACACCTGCAGTGGAGGTCTTTCGAATGTTCGGATGATCTTCCATCCTCGGGTGGAGACGGTGATCAGGGATCGGCTGAACTCCATCAGCTGTGATTACACCGGTTCGGGCGAAGGCGCGACCGCAGTGGATGACCAGTTTGCGGCAAGCTCCGTGTTCGGCTCCACCCTGGCGCTCCTCGAGAATGATTCAGAATTGAGCTGCGGTGCCATCTCGATCACCCAGCTTCCCGCAACCAGTCAGCAGGGAGCGGTTCTCAATCTTCTACCAAATGCAGTTGATGGATTGGATGCCGTTCAGTACATCCCGACTCCTGGCTTCTTTGGCGTCGACGAATTCAGCTATCAGATCTCCGACAACCTTGGAAACACCTCGACTGCAGACGTCGATGTAGTGATCGATGCCGAAGTGACCATCAACTTCGTAGGCGGAGCCCCTGCAGTAGTGGTTCCTAACATGATGGTCGAGGTATATGTGAGTGGCACTGGCGTCGACATCGATGCCTCGACGGTCGTGCTTTCGATCTCCCAGAATGGAAGCTCAACCTTCATTCCAATGTCTGGTGCCGGGGAAGACACCTTCACCGCGCAGCTCCCCGCCGAACTCGACTGCCCCGGACCGATCGTGCTTCAAGTCTCAGTGGATGCGACGACGGGCCAGGGCTTCCTGGGTGATCCGGTTTCATCGAGTGTTGGGTTCGAACTTGAGAATTTCGAGAATCCTTCGCAGCCAGCCTGGGTCGTGACCGGTGACGTCTCCACACCCGAAACCGGAATGTGGGGATTCGGATTTCCGGATGGTTCCGCCGACCGAGGTGACCCGGACGTGGACTTTGATGGTTCTGGCCAGTGTGTATTGACCGGTGTTGGTACCGGAAATACCGATGTGGATGGTGGATGTACCATCCTTCGGTCCCCACGTGTAGTGGCCGATGACCAGACGATCGTCACTTGGGCGCAGTGGTACGACAATACGGGCTCCGGTATCGGCGGTTCTCCCGGTGCGGATGTCTTCGTCGTTGAAATAAGTAATGACTTTGGAAGCAACTGGGTGTTGGTTGATGAAGCCGGTCCCAGCGACAGCAGTTCCGTTGGTGGCTGGATCGTTCAGGAAATTCAAGTGTCGAGTTTCGTCGAACCCACCAATCAAGTGGTGCTCAGATGGACCGCCTGCGACAACGGAGATGGCTCGGTCATCGAGGCCGCGATCGATAGCTACGGGTTTGGTGCCTGCGAAGTCATTGAATTCAACGCAGCAGACTTCAACCTGGATGGATTCGTTGACGGTCTGGATCTTGCCGTTGTTCTCGCAAGCTGGAACCAGGCAGGCAGCACCGGAGACGCGAATGGTGATGGAATCTGTAATGCACTGGACCTGGCTTCGGTCCTTGCTGGCTGGTCGGCATCACAGCCCTGAGGTTCAATCAAGACCAAGAGGCCAAAAACCGCCCCTACAGATGTGAGGGGCGGTTTTTTTGGGCTCTTTGAATTCTCTCAACTTTGGATTTAAGCCCTTGAAAAAGCGAATTCAACAAAGTGGTCGGCTATCATTCGCTATCAAGCGTTACGGAAGACGCACCCCCATTGGACCGCACCTCGACGTGCAAACGGCCAATCCCATCACATGAGCGCACCTGCCGCGACCACTACTGATCGACCTCAGCTCTCCCTCCCTGACACCATAGTTCCAGGGCAGATTCGTTGGGTGTATGCCGTCCCCATCGTGGGCATTCACGTGCTGGCTCTGTGTGCCATCTTCCCGTGGTTTTTCAGTTGGACCGGGCTGATCCTGATGGTCTTCGGCATTCACTTCTACGGTCAGGCGATCAACCTCTGTTACCACCGGCTTCTGACCCACCGAGCAGCCAAGGTTCCCAAATGGCTCGAGCACTTCTTTGTGGTCGTTGCGCTTTGCTGCATGGAAGATACCCCAGGCAAGTGGGTTGCGATGCATCGCTACCACCACAAGCATTCTGACCACGAGGACGACCCTCACACCCCTTTGGTGACATTCTTGTGGGCCCACATGGGCTGGTTGATGATCCAGAACCGGTCGACCCACAACCTCACTGCCTACAAGAAATATGCTCCAGACATTCTCCGTGACCGTTTTTACATGAATCTCGAAAAGTCATATGGCTGGATCTGGATCTACGTTGGTCACGCGTTCCTGTATTTCCTGGTTGGTTTCCTCATCGGCTGGCTTGGCACCGGCTGGTATGCAGGACTGCAGTTTGGGTCCAGTCTTCTGGTCTGGGGTGTGTTCGTCCGCACTGTAGCCGTATGGCACATCACTTGGTCGGTGAACTCCCTCACGCACCTCTTCGGCTACGCGAACTACAAGACCGACGACTTCAGCCGGAACAACTGGTTTGTCGCCCTGCTCACCGTAGGTGAAGGGTGGCACAACAACCACCATCACGATCCCACGAGCGCTTCAAACCAGCATCGCTGGTGGGAAATTGACATCACCTATTATCAGATCAAGCTTCTGGAGTTTCTGGGACTTGCAACGAATGTGATTCCTGCGAAGCCCGTGCGTCAGGCAAAACGGCGGGAAGCCAAGGAGCGTGAGGCCTGACACCTCACTCTGCTCCCTTCCACGGTCGACGCGAATATTCTTTGACCTGCAAACGTCAGGTGGCACAGCCGGTGCCCGCCCTGTTCATTTATGAGCCCGCGAAAGCATCGTCTTCGCGGAGCATGCGTGCGATCCGGAAGTCGACCAGAAAGGGGCCGAACGGAACGATTGCGGCAATGAAGCCGATGCCCACCATGCCCCAGCTCAGCGGGACGACCCAGCGGCCGTAGAGAAACATTCCAACCAGGATGACGAACAATATTCCGTGAATGGGGCCCACGATCTGCACTGCCGCTTCCATTTTCCCAAAGTATTTGATGGGAACCGCGATGAACAGCAGAATGATGGTCGAAGTGCCTTCGATGAGGCCCATGACAAACAGTGCCTTGAGATACGTTCTGGCTTGAGGCGACATGTGTTTATAGTATCCAGGTCAGCTTCAGTTGTCCTGTGCGAGAGTCTTTTGAAAGGACTGGTTCTGCCATGCATGCCACCGTGCCTCTGCGAGCTCCTCAGATCTTCGCCTCCGTATTGGCCTGTCTCGGAGCGATGGCCACCTCGTTGGCCTCTTCGTTGACGCAGGATTCGAATGATGATGTTCAGCTTCGACACGATGGACTTCATGGATACATCGGAAGTCATGCAAAGTCCGCACCGGAGGAGTACCGATACGGTGCAGGATTTCATGCCGCGGTCTGGTCGCTGATCGATGAGCCAATTGGCGGCTTTCAGATTGGACTTCCATCTGCGTGGATACTGCCAGAGCATGCGGACAACGACACCGAGCCGCTCTGTCCGCCAGGAACCATTGCCCGAGACAACTGGCCGGAGCGAGGTCCGACCTATGGAAGTGTCTTTCAAACGATGGAAGGGGGGCTTGGATACTGGGCGGGGAATCGATTCCATTACGGATCACCTAAATTCAGCATGAATGCCACTCCCGATTGCTACAACACGGAAGTCGCCACTCCCGGATGGCCGTTCTTTCGCAGTACCCGACCATTGCCAGATGACCGCCTGGGAATTGCTCAGCTCAGTAATCGCCTGTTGCTGCCCCCCGACGGGCTTCCGTTTTCAGGTCGACCGATGGGTGAATATCTGGGCTACGCGTATCTGGCGCTTCCCCTGACCGAACCTGCGACTCATCCTCAACCCACCGGGACCAATTCATGGACTCTGTTTCTTGATGCAGAAAACTTCAAGGGACCAGTCGCCTACTACCTCCCTGAGACATGGAGTAAAATTGCTCATGACTACCCCTTTGATGAAGGTCGTGGTCTGGATGCTCGGCTGAGTGCCGGCGCTGTCGCCGGATCTATGGAAATCAATACCGTTCCTCAGCTGGCCAGTCAGGTTGCTGATGGTTCGGTCTATTCCCGAATTCCTCAGTTGCAGTTCCCAGTCGATGAGAATGGAAGAACCCACTTGGTCCGGGATGTGACTTTGTTTTCAAACAGGTCTCTGTACGAGGCGATTCTGACGTGGAGGCGAGGTGGGGAAATGCCTTCCGGCATCTGCGCTCCTGAGACGGTATTCAAGCCTCAAATCGGCACCCACGACATCACATACCGTCAGCAGGATCGGTTGATCGAGGGAATCAATCAGATCGCACGGCCGACAGTCTTCGAGGGAAACATCTTCGGTTTGCAGTGGCCACCGATGCCGGGTTCGGACCTGGCACGCTTTCCCACATGTTTTCATTTCTCGGATGGAATTTGCACGGTGGTGGACCCGGGTGAGCTGTCTGAGCGCACCAAGCTCATGGAGGCGGAATTTCCGCTTCCCAATCCACGCCCCGCAGCCTATGACGCCCTGCCGCTCGAAGGGTCCTGGGCCGAACCCGGTCCCGTCGGTCCGATTCAACAGGTTCGGTTACTCGACGGTTCACTGGTCAGTTACGCCTGGTATCGCTTCATAGACCAGCCAGTGTTCCAGCAATATGATTGGTCGGTCGAGAAGCGTGCTCGGCTTCAAGCATTGATTGATTCGATTCATTTGCACTGGCCAATCGACCGGCAGTACCTTCCGGAGGTCACAGGGGGGAGTCTCGCCCGCTTTGATCCGGGACTGCTGGTGGTACCGCCTGCAGGCCTCGAGCATGGCTACGTGCCGATCGTGGTTCGGCAGGAGGCGGTGGTTCAGGACCCGGTTCGTCTGGAAAGCGCGGAAAGATAACGCATCTGATTCTTGTAGAGGATGAGAATGAGTCCAAGACCAAGCAGGGGCCAGATCACGAAGATTGCCAGCCCCTCCTGGAGAATTGGAAGCTCGTTTGCCTTGGTATCACCGATGAATTCTCCAGGTAGAAACTGAAAGGCTCCTGCAGTCAACAGACCGATGCAGTTCACGACGGCACTGGCCATACCTGCGGTCCGGCGATCGACTTCCCGACACGCCAGAGGAAAGCAGAGCACTCCGGGTGAAAGTCCAATGCCCAGGATGACGAATTGGCTCAGGACCAGCCAGTACGGGCCAGGAGTCGACACGTAGATCAGGGGATAGATCGAGACCACGGTGAGAATGAGTCCGCCAACTAGGAAGGGGATGTAGCGTTCGATTCGATCCGCGATCGCCCCGCAAGTCGGTGCGCCAATCATGATCCCGATCAACATGCATGTGGTAAACGTGGAAGCATCTTCCCGGCTTCGGTTGAATGCTTCCTGCAGGGGGACGTTCCAGAGTCCACTCAATCCCAGAAGTGGTCCTATGAAGCCGCCGTAGATCAATCCGATCATGATCAATCTTCGGTTGAACAGAGTCGCTCGGAAGTCGCTCCAGAACGATGGACTGAGTGAAGTCTGGCGTGGGGATTCAGGTTTTCCTCTTCCGATTGCAAACCAGCAGATGAGGGCGATGGGTATTGAAAGAAGTGCAGACCACCGAAGCAGTAGTCTCCAGTCCTCGTTGAAAGCGATGAGTAAATGAAGGGTCGAGATTGCGGCGAGCGCCGCTCCTAACGAAAATGCGAAGTCCATGAGGCCAGTTGCCATACCGATTCGATGAGAGCTGATGCGCCGGTTGGTGATCGCCGTGACTCCCAGAAAACTGAACGATCCAGCCGTGCCCATGATGAGTCGTCCGGCAAGAGCGCCACTCAAGGACTGCGCGCCAGCGAGTACAAAGACACCCGCTCCGACGGCAAGTATTGCCGGGGGGAGTACCCAGCCAGTGCCGAATCGGTCAATCAGTACGCCCGCAGGGATCTGCATTGCGGCATAGGTGAGAAAGAAGATGCTTGCAATCAGTGAGATGTCTTCCGTGGTCAGTTTGAGATCGCGACCAACATCCCCTTGCATCCCACTGAAGGAGTTCTGAAGGAGTATTTGATAGACCAGAAACAGGCTCGCCGCTGACCAGGCGATCCAGGCAGCTCGTTGCCCGTATCGGGATTCAGCGTTGGCCGGGGCATCCATGCCATCCGGAAGTTGTTGTGAGGAGATCGTTGACATGTTTCAGGTTCGGTCTGGTTGATGCGATCGTGGCATTGTCCGGAGATTCGTTACTTGTTTGATGCGCGTTTGGCCCGTTGCTCGTCGACCACTCGGTAGAGGCACCAGGTAGCTACGCTTCGAAACGGCTTCCAGATCCGTGCTCGGTCTCGAAGCTCCGAAGGAGTGGGGCGTCGATCCATTTGGTCCAGAATGCGCATTCCTTCCTGCACCCCAAGGTCCGTTGCTGGCATCACGTCCAGCCGGCCCAGGCGAAACATGAGAAACATCTGTGCAGTCCATTCCCCAATACCATGAATGAGCGTGAGTTCATTGATGATCTGCTGGTCCTCGAGTCGGTAGAGTGATCTGAGCGGAAGAGTTTCATTCACCACGGCGCCGGCAAGCGCTTTGAGCGCTTTTTGTTTTCCCGCGGAAATGCCAGCCTTGCGAAATGCGGTGTTTCGCATCGCGTGCACTTGTGGAGCGGTGGGGAATCGTTTTCCAGGAGTGAGCGCGCGAAATCGGTTGTGTATGGTTGCAGCCGCTTTACCTGCAAGTTGCTGGTAGATGATGTTCCTGGCCAGTGCGTGAAAATGAGAATTGGCGGTGTTGCTCGCACGAAGGTCGGGGAATGGGCCGAGGCGTGTGAGAAGTGCATGCAGAACGTGATCCGTGTTTCGTATCAAAGCAATCTGCGATTGGGTCAGGCCCTGCTTCATTTTTACCGATCTTTAGTGCCACTCATCCTGCCGTGCAGAATTGCTCAGGCTCGCCGTGCCGCGCCCGATCTTCTACTGGATGCCGTCCCGCCTCCGAGCAGCCCAAGGTCAATCAGTACTGCGACCACAATGAGGACGGTGCCCGGCAGTTCAATCGTTCCATCACCCATGTGCCAGCCAACTGCGTAGGCGAGGGTGGTCAGGGGCATGCAGATGAAGCCCAGTACCGGCCAGAGCTGCGTCTGAAAAGAGTCCTGAAGCCAGCCCCCACCGAATAGCCAGATCAACACCAGGATCACCCGTGGAAAGAAGAGTGCGAGAAACAATGCGATGCAACCCATAGTACGCGGCCCTCAGTTCTGTCCTTGGAGTAAGACGTTCAGTTCTCGACGTCGGTAGTGTCGGGCACTCGGTCGAGTATGAAGGTTGATGCGACTGGTTTTTTGCCAGACTGGACGAGCACCATGCGAATTCGATCATGGTCGAGTATCTGGCCCGTCAGAATTCCATGTTCACGCATTTCCACCAGGTGGAGTTTTCCGGTGTCGGGGTCGAATACTCCGATGATTTCTTCGCTGGCGGTCACCGTGGGTGTTTCTCCATCGTGTCCGCCACTGCCCGTCACCAATTCCCAGCCCGAGGTTCCGTCAACCAAGCCGTTTTCATCGATCTCAATCACCAGGAACTTCTGCGTGAAGCTTTTACCCCGGGAGTTGATGGTGTGGCCCGTTCCTCTCCAGGTTCCTGTCATGTCATGGTGCGAGTACTTTGGCTGGCACCCAGTAAAGCCGATGAGCAAGGTGGAGGCCAGCAGTCCGATGGTGAGCTTCTTGTGCATGAGTTGCCTTTCTGCTTGAAATAATGATACCGGAAATCATTTCCCAGCTGCTGGTCGTGGTGTCGGTGGATGGATCTGCACCGGAACCGATGGCACCGATCGGGCCCGTCCAGCCGCCAAAGGAAAAGTCGGGATCCATGAAGCGAACGTACTCTGCTATGTCGTGTTCGCTTCCGATCTGATTCACCGCCTGCATCCATTGGTCACGAACTGCCCGAGCGCCGGGAAGTTGAAGGCCGTTCTTCCGGGCGGACTTCAGGGCGATGTCCCGGTGCTTTATGGCTACAGAGATGTGCGCTGTGATCGACCAGTCGTTGGCCTCGAGTCTGGGTCCCAGGATCTGCAGGGCGATTGAATTCGCAGCTCCTCCGGTCAATGCAGGTATGAGCGTATTGAGTTCGAGCCCACTTCGCCGAGCGAGTGCCATTCCCTCGGCAAGAGCGGCTTGATTCGAAAACGCAATGAACTGGTTGACGGTCTTTTCGGCCTGTCCGGAGCCACATGACCCCGGATGCGTGATGTTCTTTCCCAGAACAGAGCGGATTGGCAAGATCGCACTGAAGTCATCGTCCGAGTCTGCGCCTGCGAAGATCACGAGTGTCCCGTCCCTTGCTCCAATGCGTCCTCCAGTCACCCAAGCATCTATGAACCGTGGTTCAAGAGCTTGAAGCCGGCTCTTGAGCTCTTCGGTCACCCCGGCTTCGGTCGTTCCCATGTCTATGACCGGGGAGCTCGCATCCGTTGCGTCAAGGAGGCCGTCCTTGTCCTTGAGCTCGGATTCGACCGCCTTTGCATCCGGCAGCATCAGGATCCCGGTATCCACAGCCTGGATGATCTCCCGTGGGGTATTCAGGGCTTCAAGATGCTCTGTGAGTTCAGTTAACTTGTGCCGGGATCGGCTCGGAATCACCGGTCGTGCGCCGGCCTGCTGCAGATTGGCGTCCATGAGCTCCCCATCAAGCCGAGTCCGTCGCACCACGAGGCCCGCAGGGGAACTCAGGGAGTTTCGGTTTCGCAGGGCCCCCAGCTGGCAAGGATGATGCTCAGTTCGGCTCCGCCCACAATCCCATCGCCATCTAGGTCGCAGGCAGCATCGTCCGTACCCCACTTTGAGAGCAGGGCCGCGAGATCAGGACCGCCAACGACGCCGTCTTCATCAAGATCTGCGATGCATGGGGTGATTGGGCTGGCATTCAGGGCGTCGAAGATTGCATTGCGACCAGCCGGGTCATCCTGCGCAGTGAGTGCCACTCGAATCGATCGGTACAGGGCGTCGTAGGAGTCAAGGTTCCCCCCCGAAAGTGGAATGCCGTCCTGAAACTCTGCGGCGCCTGCGAGCACGTGGAGGGTTCCGTTTCGGCCGGCTGGAAGATCCAGATCCAGGTTTTCCACGGTGGTGACCGGAATACTCAAGATCTTCAGATCGACGATCTGTCCGGTTGGTGCATCGATGCCCTGCCAGGACCACGCGACGTTCGATTCATCCGGCCAGTCCTCTGGTTCGAACAGCTGTATCTGTGCTGCAGGCACCGAGCTTGAGCAGGGATCCGTCTCGGTGCAGATATCCGGACCGGGCACTCCGCCGAGTTCGAGGCAGAGGAACGGTGCTTCGGACGAGTAACCGAAGAGAAAGGCGATGCTCCGCGGGAGAGGGAGTTCCAGATCGTTGCACGAGACCAGTGGGTAGAACATTGGATCGATGAGAATGACTTCAAAGTCATTCAATTGGTCGTTCCGGTGAATGTGGTGCATCAGTGCCCCGACCGAAGTCGAGTCATGGATTCCGCCATCGCTGATTCTTAGATACTGTTCTGCGGCCAGGTCGTCATAACGAGTACTGGGGACATTGCCGCGAGTTCGAAACCCCGCGTCCGTGTTGCGCAGGGGCACGGACAGGTTCCGCAGGAAGTTCGAAAGTGTATTGGAAATCTGGGGCGAGAAATTCAGGGTCCTGCGGTAGAACTCGTAGGAAGCGGCGATCCCACCCGCGGCGGATGACGCTGCAGTGGCCCCCAGAACGGTGATGTCCGAGGCCGCACGCCGATCGATGGTGGTCGTGACCCCGTCGGATGCCGACATGTCCTGTTCGTAGTACCGCAGCTCGAGATCGCCTCCCGGCAGCAGGTCCGGGGCAACTCGGCCGGGTCCGACTCCTGACCACAGCATCGGCACGGCGAACGGTTCATTGTTTGGTCCATTGGTGCTTCCCACGTACTGATTGAGAAGACTGAACGGAAATACATAACGGTTGCAGAGGACATCATCCCAGCCGGAGGCGACGGTGGTGAAGATGAAGTCCTTCTCGCGGGCCCACTCCGGCCGCGACTGAATATCCGCCATGCGGATGCCCTGCAGTGCGTCCTTCATGCCGAAGGGGTTGAAGACGATGTCCTCGCAGGTTTCCTGCCACCGTGGGTCGGTGATGTCTCCCGAAGCTTGAAGAACTGAAAAGACCGGATTCAGAATCGCGACCGTGTCGCACAGGTCTTCCAGTGCTCCGTCTGGAAGAGTCGAGCAGTTGAAGGCTTCGTACCCCTCGAAGGTGCTTCGAACCTGACCAAGGTAGCCGTTGGACTGAGTCCAGCCGTCGCGATTGGTTCGAAGTTGATCGACAAAGGCCTGTGAGTAGCCGATCTGTGTCAGGAACCAGGATCCACCAGAAATGCCACTCAGAGACTGAACATTCGCCAACGGAGCGGCAAGGTCGGACTCCGGCCAGAGATCAAGGATTCCGGCAAGCCACCCCGTGGCGTTTGCCTGGGAGTAGAACCCGCCCCCTGAGACGGCAACGTGAACGGTCTGATCGCCACGCACCAGGTCCTGTGCACTTGCCAGGTTGGTGAAACCGAGCGTCAAGGCGATTAAAATAGGTCTAAGTGAACTCATTGCATCTTGCTCCAGACGAGCGGTTGCTCAAGTGGCTGGAAAAACAGCCCTTCACTACGTTAGCGAAACTGTGGTGATCAGTCCCAGATATTCGTGGCATACCGTTCAGTTTGGGTCAGTGTCCATGTTCGAAGCGGGATTCGATACCCCCGAAGAACTTCCTGAATCCACCGGTGCAGGGGGGTGAGCATGGGATTTGAGTTATTGTTGAACTGCCGTTTTAATTACAGGCAATTCATCTTCATCGATGAATGCCGCCTGGCAGCCAATCGGAGCCTTTGGATGAAGTCCGACCGACCCAGTTCGACCGCACGTTTCGTTTCGAACGGTATCTACTGGGTCTCACAGCATCCGCGGTTTTCATGTGAAGTTCCTGATTCGCTGGCAAGCTGGACCACGAAACTCACTCGTTGTCTCATGCACTCGAGTCTCATCCCTGGCACCGTCCTTGCTCGAAGGTACCTGCTCTTCAAGGCCAGTCTGATGCAGGCATGTTCGGTCCCGGGTATCTATCTGCATCAGGTGCTTCGAAAACGAAGCATCGAAAAACTGGCCCACGAGTCGATCGCCAGTGGAATCAACCAGGTGGTTGTCTTGGGAGCCGGATACGACACACTGAGTCTGCGACTTGCCAGCCAATATCCTGAATGTGCTTTGATCGAGATCGACCATCCGGCAACACAGAAGGCAAAACGAGCCTTGCTCGCACAAGCCGGCCTTCACCACGATTCGTGCGCCTATTTCCCGGTCGATCTTTCCGATCAATCCCTGGAGTCGGTCTTGTGTGAATGCCCGGAATACGACTCGCTTCGATCGACGCTCTTCATCATCGAAGGGGTCACCATGTACCTGGATGAGAAGTCCGTTCGTTCTCTTCTGAGCTGCGTGGCCGCCCAGGCCAAGGGCTCAGTTCTGTTGTTCACCTACATGGAAGAATCGCGTCCCGGGTGCTATGACTTCAAGGGAACACGTTGGTTGACCAGCTGGTGGTTGGCACTCCGGCACGAGCGATTTACGTGGGGGATCGCACCCCGCAAACTGCCTGAGTTCCTCTCGGAGTCCGGTTTCGCCCTGCGCTGGCACCGAACTTCCGATGAACTGCGTACGCAACTGCTTTCGAATGCTCATCAGGGTGCGGTAGTTGCTCTGGGGGAAAACACGGCCTTGGTGGCTCCCGGTTCCGATGATTCACAAACGAATGAGGTGATGCATGCCAGAGGTCAATGACGTCCAGTCACGGGTCAATCGAACACAGGTGTACTCCATAGAGGTGCCAAGATCGATAGGGGAGATATCGGGGGCGCTGGAACGAGCGGTTGCCTCCGCAAAGCCTGTTTCAGTGGCAGGAGGTCGGCATTCGATGGGCGGCCAGCAATTCATGACGGGTGGTGTCCATCTCGATATGTGTCAGTTCGATTCTGTCGTCTCGTTCGATCGAGCGACTGGAGTCATCGAGGTTGAGAGTGGCATCATGTGGCCGGCACTCATCCGTTACCTGCATGAGAGTCAGGACGAATCGGAGACCGTCTGGGCGGTTCGGCAGAAGCAGACGGGAATCGACAACGTTTCCATCGGCGGGTCGCTCGCCTCGAATATTCATGGTCGTGGTCTGCGTTTTCCGCCTTTCATCAGTGATATCACGTCCTTTCGTATTCTTGATCACTCGGGTCAATCGATTCTGTGCAGTCGTGAAGAGAACTCAGAATTGTTCTCACTGGCAATCGGGGGGTACGGCCTGTTTGGGATCGTTACCCACGTCTCTCTGCAGCTTGTACCACGTCAGGTAGTCAAGCGCATGGTGGAAGTCATTGCCGTTCGAAACCTCATTCCCCGAATCGAATCGGTGATTGAAGAGGGATTTCTCTACGGCGACTGCCAATACTCGATCGACCTCTCCGGTGATGAAGAGTTCCATCCGGGGGTTTTCTCCTGTTACCGACCGGTTCCCGACGGGACCCCAGTTCCAGAGCAGAAAAAGCAGATGGCCGGCTCTGACTGGGCAGCCCTCTACCGGCTTGCGCGTACCGATAAGGCCAGGGCGTTCAGCCAGTATGAACAGTTTTATCTCGGTACATCCGGTCAGGTCTACTGGTCCGACGCGCATCAGCTTTCAAATGTCTTCGAGGGCTACAACGAAGCCGTCGAATCGAAGCCGGAAACCGAGATGATCACCGAGATCTATGTTCGGGCCGACCAGTTGATTCCCTTGATGGTCGATGTCCGTCGGGATTTCATCAAGCATCAGGTGGACATGACCTACGGAACGATTCGATTCATCGAGGAAGATACGGAAAGTTTTCTTCCCTGGGCGACGGAGCGTTGCGTCTGCATCGTGTGCAATCTGCACATCACCCATACTCCGGAAGGCATCAAGAAGGCCAAGGCGGACTTTCGGCGGATCATCGATCGCGTGATCGAATATGGCGGCCGATTCTTCCTTACGTACCACCGGTGGGCGACCCGGGATCAGGTCGAAGCCTGTTACCCGAGGTTCAGGGATTTTCTCGCGGCCAAGCAGCGTTATGATCCTGACGAGCGGTTTCAGAGCGACTGGTACCGACACTATGCCAATCTCTTCAGTTGAGTGCCCGGGCAAACTGAATTTCAGCTGTCGGCCTCACGCCGGTCGGCCTTGTTGTTCGAGTTCGAGTTGTTCTTCCTTTGATACGCAGGAGCACGGCAGGCGCTTCCACGAACGTGCCTGTCACCGATCGGACGCTGCTTACTTCCTCCAGAATAACGATGCTGGAGTATGATGGATTCAGAGGATGGGCCCACGTATGTCTCGTATTCGACAGTATGGAACGATCAACACGCTTATCGGGGGGCTCTTCGACGGCACTTTCGAGTTCGACGGTCTGTTCGAGTCGGATGAGATCGGCCTTGGCGCGTTCCATGCGCTTGATGGTGAGATGATCTTCTTCGATGGTACCTGTTACCAAGTCCTGGCTGATGGTTCGGTCCGCGTTGCCGACACCAAGGGGCGCACTCCGTATGCCACGTTCGGATCATTCAAGGAACCGCGAACCTTCGATCTGGAGGGGATTGACGGCTTCGATGTACTTTCCGGTCGACTGGATGCCGCTCTGGGTGATCTCAATCGACCAGCATTGGTCCGAGTTGATGGTCGGTTTTCGCGACTCAAGACGAGAAGCATTCATTCGCAGTCAAAGCCGTACCAAGGCTTCACCGCAGTCGTGAAGTCCCAGGAGATCTTCGAACGGTCGGAGGTCGAGGGCACGATACTCGGTGTACGGTTTCCAGAGTACCTCCAGGTACTTCAAGTTGCGGGCTGGCATCTGCACGCCCTTTCCTCAGATGCGACGTTCGGTGGCCACCTCCTTGAGATTCAGGTCGACGTCGCCCGAGTGACCATAGAATCTGCGGATTCCTTTGAGGTCCACCTTCCCGACACCGAAGCGTTTCGCGAAGCAATCCTGCCAATCGATATTCATGCCGAGGTGCAGGGTGCCGAGCGTGACCCCACTCGGTCGAATGAGAGTGACTGAGCGACGGCAAGCTCTGTCACCTGATTATCCGGGAGGTCAAACGCAGCCGTCCCGCTTTCAAACGATTCACTCCGTAGCCAATTCATTGGAAACGATCTTATTCTCCAGGGCGCCGTTCGCATTGTCGTGGAATCCGGGCAACCGCTTGGACTGGGTACTCAGGATCCTTCGGCTTTGATCGACGTGTTCGAGTGTGATCACGAGGCATAAGTGACTATCGAGAAACGGCATGCACCTCGACGATATCCCTTGCCTGTGAGTTGGTGATATCTCCTATCATGCAGTAATGCTCAGTACGAAGGCACTGCGAGCGAGATTTGAGCGAATGCTCAATACGAGTAAGCGACGGCCCACCGCGCTGGCAGTCTGCGTGGGTATCTGTTCATTTCTTGTTTCGCTTGCAGTCGTCGGCGGAGTCCTTCTTCTTGTCAAGTTGTACTTCAGGCAGTTGGTCCCGAGTCTCAGAACGATCCTGGTCGTGGTTGGATCGTCACTGCTTTGCCGCCCGGGTCGATGGTGGTCGTGATGTCGTACTGGCCCGCCTCCAGTTGGATCGTGTCGCCGCTGCTGGCGTTGTCGATCACGGACTGGATGTCGCCGTTCACCTCGACGTAGTGGATGTTGCCGCCGGAGTAGGCCGTGG
>NHEC01000053.1 GCA_002171655.1 Planctomycetes bacterium TMED75 | reverse complement strand
GACGTCCTTCTTCTACGAAGGGCGACTGATCGAGACCGGTGTGACCGAGCAGATCTTCACCACGCCTGAGAAAAAGCAGACCGACGACTACATCAGCGGACGGTTTGGTTAAGATTTGATTCAGACACGACCCGGGTGAATTCCGAACCTGCGAAAGCAATTCTATGTCAATCGATCTGCATAACGACCTCCTCGCACTCCGGCGAGACCTGCTTGCGCTCAGCGCACTCGTGGAACAGCAGGTATCCCGCACCATCGAGGCGATGACCAAATCCGATGCTGAACTCGCCCGGGAGGTGAAGGGCTCGGACACCGAAGTCGACGCGATGGACCTCCGGATCGAGGAACAGTGCATGCGCCTGCTCGCACTGGGCTCTCCGATGGCCGGTGACCTCCGTCAGATCCTCTCAACCCTGCGAATCAGCGGCCAGCTTGAACGCATCGCGGACCTTGCCAAGGGAATCAGCAAGCGAACCATCAAGCTTTCGAAGCTCGACGCAATCAGATTGCCTTCCTCTCTTCTGGAGATGGCCGAAGCAACGCGGAAGATGATCGCGGACGCCCTGGTCGCCCTGAGCAATGAAGACGTCGAACTCTGCCGCCAGGTGCGGCATGCCGACAATCTGGTCGACAACCTCAACAAGGAAGTCCTCCACTGGAGTCGCAATGAGATCCCCCGCAACGTCGAGAACACCAACGCGGCGATTCACCTGTTGACCATCGCTCAGCGACTGGAACGCATCTGCGACATCACGACCCTGATCGTCGAGGAAGTCATCTTCCAGGTCGAGGGACGCATCGTACGACACGGCGTGGAATAACCTGACGCCGGAGCCGCCAAAGTGGTCGGTGATCCGAGAATTCGACGAACCAGGACTGCTCCAACGACGTTGGAATGACAGTCCGGTTCAGGATTCTCCCCATGACCACGTCGAACGCTCACTCCACCACCGAATGCACCAGGCATGAACAGCTGGTGGCCGGAACGCTGGCGTTGCTTCCGGCACGGCGAAAAGGTCTGGAACACCTTCGAGCGAATCGCACTCGGACTCGTCTCAAACAGACGAGAACCTACCTTCCTCCTGCGGACGAGGCGAGCCACCGCGAGCTGCTGACGGTGATCGGAGAAGCCTTGGAGGGCTCACTGGTGAGTGCCGACTCGCGAGCATCCATTCTGTCCGAGGCCCGGAAACTGGGAGTGCGCCCCTTCGACGCGAGTCTGATGATCGCACTCGCCCAGGACCGAGCACGTCGGGGAGAATCACTCGACGGCATTCCCGCAATCGTGTCCTGTGGCCCGCGCGCACTCCGCACGAAATCAGGATCCGAAGCGGCCACCCCATGGTTGGCAATCTGGCTGGCGGTGGCTGCCTCGGGCGTGCTGGTCGCACACTACGCCGCGAGTTGGATGATGGGCTGAGGTCCGAGCGTCAACTCTGAGTCAGGGGATCGAAGACGTCCTTGGCCTCGATCATCTGCAGAACATCCTGAGGATTCAGTTCGGAAGAGTCGAGGATGACGACTTCTTCATCCGAGCTGAGGGTCGCGATTCCGAGTTCCAGCAGAGTGCCCAAAGCCGCATCCTGCTCCGCCTGCTTCTTTGATTTGCCCCAGCAGGAACTGAATCGCCGCAATCCAATCTGAACACAGACGTGAAAGCACTTGTCGTGGTCCGGACCCTCTTCCTCGATGACGGGGTAGACGGGGTTGTCCGCCCCCAGCTTCTGAAGCGCCTGCTGGAGCACGGACTTGAAGTTCTCCTGGTGTCCAAGCCGTTCCGCTGCCACGACGAGTTCTCCGACGTGACGAAGAATGAATCGACGCGCTGCACCCAGTCCTGCATCCAGATAGATGGCTCCGATCAACGATTCAAAAACCGCCGCAGCCAGTGAGAGTGGGATGTCCTCGCGGTTGCCCATCCCCTTGCCAAGCTGGAGCAGATCGACCAGGTTCAGTGCCTCTGCCAGGTCCGCGCAGGTCTTGCGACTGACGATGTTGGACTTGATCTTGGTGAGTTCACCTTCAAGGTAGTGCGGATAGGTCTGGTAGAGGTGCTCGCAGATCACCAGCCCGAGCACACTGTCGCCAAGAAACTCCAGACGCTCGTTGCTGTCGATTCGATCATCGGCCTGGGAGGAATGCCGCAGGGCCCTGAGGACCAACGTGGGGTCGGTGAACACATGTTTCACACGTTCCTGGGTCAGCCTGATGAGTTCGTCGTCCATGGGCGTTGGGGATGCCTGGGGCACCCGGGCCCCGCTTGGAGCCACTGTCCTTCACTACTAAGTGGATCGAACGCCCCTTCCCACGGCCACGGGATATCGATCCAACGGCTGGGGGAAGACTCATGCAATCACGCCGAGATCCTACTGAATGGATCGGCATACTGCAGCAGTCTGCTGGATCGATTCGGGCGAGAGGGCCCAAAAACCCATACAGGAACAGCGCAAGGGCGACTATCGGGCCTTGCTTGGGGGGCTGCCCGACCCCCACTGGCATCACCGGAGGGTTGCCGCTAGACTACCCGGCTCGCCTCAGGGCGATACCGACCACTCGACGCACTGCGCAAGGGCCTTCAGATGCACTACCCCAGACGAGTCAGCCGAATCAAGAAGATCCGCAAGCAGGGATTCCGTGCACGGATGAAAACCAAGGCCGGGCGCAAGATCGTCAACCGCCAGCGTCGACGAGGCCGCTCTGTGAACGTTCGCTGAGGCGATTCAGTTCGTGTCCGAGCACACTGACCAACCAGAGAGCGATCGACTGCCCGACCCCCGAGTGCACGCGGTCGTTGTCGTGGGTCTGCGCGGTTCCGGAAAGACAACGATCGCCCGGGCACTCGCCGAACGTCTGGAGCGCCCCTGTCTGGACCTGGATGAGCTGGCCCTGACCGCGTGTGCCCTGCCCACGATCGAATCCGTCTTTACCGGCCCCGGCGAGTCGCGCTGGCGGGCCGCGGAAGAAGCCGCATTGCGGGACGCACTGCAAGGTGAACCAATGGTGCTCTCTCTGGGAGGGGGCGCACCAACGGTGCCCGCAATCGCTGCCCTGCTCAATGAAGCTCGTGCGCGACACCGAGCGTGGGTGCTTTGGCTCGACGCCGCCCCGGAGCTTCTGGCCGAACGAATCGGCACCCACGACCACTCCCGCCCCCCGCTTCGATTCGACTCGAAGGGGACGCCCCTCACGCCCCTTGAGGAAAGCCGTTTGCTTCGGTCGGAGCGAACCCTGGCCTACGCTGGCGTGAGCGACCTGGTCATCGAGAACAAGCAATCGATCGAGGATGCGCTGGATCGGATCCTCCCCCGAATTCCCTGAGAAGTCTCCAGTGCTCCAGCCGGTATCCGATGGTGCAGGCTTCGCTGGAAGATCGCCGATATGAACAGGGGAACCTCCCGTCAGGCTCTCTCCGGTACCAGAAGACGATCACGAAAAGAGAATGCCACCGATGGATCTGATCGATGCCGTCATCCTGGGAATTGTCGAGGGAATCACCGAATTCCTTCCGGTCTCCTCGACCGGCCACCTGATCATCACTGCATGGTTGCTGGGCCTCAGCGAAGAGTGGCGAACGAAGGTTGCGGTTGACGCATTCAACATCATCATTCAAGGCGGGGCGATTCTTGCGGTGCTGGGTCTCTATCGAGGCCGGGTCTGGCAGATGATCCGGGGTCTCTTCGGTCACGACCAACCGGGCCGCAAGCTGTTTTTCAACCTC
Organism: Planctomycetes bacterium TMED75; assembly: GCA_002171655.1. Classification (GTDB taxonomy): domain Bacteria; phylum Planctomycetota; class Phycisphaerae; order Phycisphaerales; family SM1A02; genus UBA8087. The sequence goes on along the minus strand of NHEC01000053.1, from coordinate 30,544 downwards.
GTGATTGCCTTCATTCCTGCAGCGGTTCTTGGAGTCCTCTTCGACGAACTGATCGGGACCTACCTCTTCCACCCGATTCCGGTCCTGCTCGCACTCTTTCTGGGTGGTCTGGTGCTGCTTGGAATCGGTCCCTGGCAGCGACGGATCTACCAGGCCCAGGATGATCAGACCCCGACCTCGGAATCCGCGCAGAGCGGTCGTCGGTTCACGGACATCGAAGGGCTGAGCTGGAAACAGGCACTGGTGATCGGGTTGCTTCAGTGCGTGGCGATGTGGCCGGGAACCAGCCGCTCGATGATGACGATCGTCGGAGGCATGTTCATGGGTCTGCGCCCGCGGCAAGCAGCGGAGTTCAGCTTTCTTCTCGGCTTGCCGACACTGGGCGGGGCCTGCGCGTACAAGCTGCTGAAGATCTCGTTTGAGGGCAACAGCACTTTCCTTGAGGACCTGGGTGGCTGGCTCCCCCTGATCGTCGGGTTGGTGGTCGCCACTGGAGCCGCCGCACTTGCGGTGCACTGGCTGGTGGCCTGGCTCGGCAGTCACGGACTGGGCATCTTTGGATGGTGGAGAATCGTTCTCTCCGCCCTGCTGCTGGCAGGGATCCTCAGCGGGCGACTCACCATCACCGCCCCGCCGGACCTCGAGAACGTCAACCCCAAGACCCTCACGCCGCAGGACCCCAAGAAAAAGCGGCACAGCCACAAGAAGCATGCCGAAGCACCGCTGGTTGAACGTGGAATCGACTTCGGACCACTCAGGGAGTGGAGCTGACCCGCGAAGCCTTGCTCGAGGTTCCACCAGCGTCGAGTACCTGCTCGCGAGCGGCCCGTTCGACGGCTTCTGCCTGAATGGGCAATCCCTGTTGCACGCGTTCGAGCTGCCGCTCGAGTGCCAGACGATCGAGCACCGGCATCACCCGCGTGAGGGGAGCCGGCTGTTCGAACACTGCAATCTGCCAGCCCTGCCGGGCAGTGCGAAAACCGACGTAGAGGGTGTCATTGGCCACCACCGGTGTGGTTGCATCCAACCAACCACTCGGATCGTCCCCTTCGTGCAGAGCCGGCTGGCGATAGGTCTTTCCGCCGTTGCGCTCCATGAGGAACCACCGGACCGCACCGGGTTCGTCGCCACCGGCGAGCATTCGCAACCACCACTCGGTTCCCTGAAAGGTGATTCTCGAATAGTCCACGACTTCCGGGCGGGGAAAGAGTGTTCCCCCGAGGGCCCACGCCAGAAGCGCCGCCATCACGAAGAAGATTGCCACCTTCACGAGGAGACTGCGGAGACCGAGCATGACCTGGGCGACTGCCATCCGCAGAGGATAACTTACTCTGCGATTTGAGGGAGTTCGGCGAGCAACCGAGCCTCGTCCCAGATCTCGATTCCCAGGGATTCGGCCTTGGTGAGCTTGCTGCCGGCCTTGGTTCCTGCGATCAGCAGATCGGTCTTCGCGGAGACCGATCCGGTCACCGAGGCACCCAGGCCTTCCAGGATCTTCGAGAGCTCCGACCGACTGCAGGCTTCCAGGGTCCCGGTGAGCACGACCGTGCGCCCGCTGAACAGAGAATCGGTCGAGACCTCGGCAAGCGCTTCACTCTCGAGCACGACCCCGACCTCCGCCAGGCGATCGAACGCCTCCCGTGAGGTGGGGGTATCCAGGTAGTCACGCAGGCTGCGAGCGGTGATTTCACCGAAATCCTCCAGAGCGGCAAGGTCTTCGACGCTGGCTGCCTGCAAGGCGGAAGCATCGCTGAATGCCCGGGCCAGAGTCTTTGCCGCGCTGGCTCCGATGTGACGTATGCCAAGCCCCGCGAGTACTCGAGCGAGTCCCCGCCCTTTCGCGGCGACGGTGGCCGCCAGCAGATTGTCGACCGAGGTCTCCCCCATCCGCTCCAGGGTGAGCAGTTCGCTGCGTTCAAGAGTGAACACGTCGGCGAAGTGCGCGACCAATCCCGCCTCGAGGAGTTGGTCGACCAGTTTTTCACCGAATCCGTCGATGTCCATCTGCCCACGCCCGACGAACCACTTCAAGCGTTCCCGGAACTGAGCGGGGCACTCGGGGTTGGTGCAGTAGAGCTTGGGACCTTCCTGTTCGACGCCACCTTCGCACTCGGGACACTGCGTGGGCGGCTCGATGGTCTGTTCGGTGCCATCACGAGCACCCTCCACCGCAGCGACCACCTGGGGAATGATCTCTCCAGCCTTCTCGACCACCACCCGGTCACCGATTCGAATGTCCTTGCGCCGAATCTCCTCCACGTTGTGAAGGGTCGCATGCTGGACGGTGGTACCGGAAACCAACACCGGTTCCATCGTTGCCCTCGGCGTGAGCGTGCCTCCCTTGCCGACCTGCCACTCGACGCCCAGGAGGTGGGTTTGCGCCTGTTCCGCCGGGTACTTGAAGGCGATGCACCATCGGGGCGCCTTGGCGGTCTCGCCCAACTGCTCTTGCTGGGCAAACGAGTCGACGCGAACCACCATTCCATCGATCGCGTGACCGACTTCGGTTCGCTCGCCGCCGAAGCGCTCGATCGCCTCCACGACCTGCGCGAGGGAGGTGCATCGAACCTGTCGCTCGGAAGTCGGAATGCCCAGGGAACGAAGACATTCGGTGAATTCAGTGTGGCCGGTGACCTGGTCCATCCCGACCACTTCACCGCGACCGTGTGCACAGAAGCGCAGTCCGCGGGCCCGCACCACGGCGGGGTCCAGACTCTTCAGGCTGCCTGCGGTCGAGTTGCGCGCATTGGCAAAGAGCGGCTCGTCCTGCTCGGCTCGTTCCCGGTTGACTCGTTCGAAGGCTTCATCGGGCATGAAGATCTCACCCCGGACCTCCAGCACCTCGGGTGCACCATCAGCCAACACCAGGGGAACCGAATCAAGCGCCCGGACATTGGAGGTCACGAGGTCCCCCCGCTCTCCGTCGCCACGTGTGATGGCGGCCACCAGTCGACCGGCCTCGTAGCGAAGACTGATCGCGACGCCGTCGATCTTGGGATCACAGACGAAACTCGGGCTCGCCCCCTCCAGGCCCTTGAGGACTCGTTCGTACCAGGCGTTGAGATCATCAATCGAGTAGGTGTTGTCGATCGACATCATCCGGCGACGATGGGCCGCGGTCTCGAATCCCTCGACCGGCGCACCCCCGACCCGGGCGGTGGGACTCTCAGAATCGGCGAGCTCGGGGTGTCGGGCCTCCAGCTGAGAAAGTTCCGCGAGCAGACGATCGAACTCCGAGTCGGCCATGAAGGGGTCGGACTCGACGTAGTAGGAGCGGTTCGCGCGATGCAGCAGTTCGCGAAGTGCCTCGATCCGAGCTGGTTCGTCGCCAAGTGCTGCCACGGTGTCAATCCCGGGAGATCACGTCGGGCCCCTTGCCCGCTTTCTTCTCGTAGAACCCGTCCCCGGACTTCTCGTACTTGGTGAAACCCATTCGGTCGAGATTCTTGTTGGACATCTTGGTCTTCTCCGCCGCATCCGAATGAGTGAGCGGAAGGTTCGGCAGAGTCGGCACTCGCCGAACTGGCTTGTCGGATTCCGGATGAGTGGTGAGGGTCGGATCAGACATCTTCTGAACGACTTCGAAGTACTCGCCGTCGCTTCCGTCTTCGTTCACCACGGCATACACGTAGGTGGGCATCAGTGGACACTCCCTGGGAGGTGACTCTTCAATATTCCGTGAGCGGTGATCACATCGGCGATCCGCTGGGTGCCGGTTTCGCGTTCAATCACCAGATCGACTTCTTCGGGCAGCGAATGGACCACCTCCAACAAGGCCGGCCAGTCCACCGCGCCCTCGCCCACGACGACCTCCTGTCCCCACGACCCCGGAGTTGCCGTGGGGCGGGCATCCTTGATGTGCAGCTGAACCACGTGCGGTGCGAGCATCGTGAGCGCCTCAACGGGATCACCCTTGTCGTAGAGGATCATGTTGGCGGGATCGAAGTTGACTCCGAGGGTGGGTCGATCGATCTGTTCGAGCACCTCCAGCAGAGTGGCGGCGGTCTCCTGACCGGTTTCCAGCGCGAGGTGGATCGAGCGCTCCGAGAAGGCATCCACGACCGTCTGCAAGCGCTTCACCATCACCCTGCGCTCCGGGGCATCCGGTTCGTGCGGGATGAACCCCGCATGAAAGCTGACCAGTCGAATCGAGGATTCCGCAGCCAGATCAGCCACCCGGAGCATCTGCTCCAGGGTTCGAGGCCAGGTCGCATCGGGCAGCAGGCCACCGGTTCGACGGATTGAATCCAGACTCGAGTAGTCCTCACCGATTGAGCTCATCATCCCGCTGAGGACTCGAATACCGGCGTCCTGAAGGTACATGAAGGTGTCCGCCCAGTCCCGAGGGTGGGTGATCAGGGGATTCAAGGCAAGCTGGACCGCTTCCATGCCGCAATTGCGGACCAACTCCACCAGCAGCTTGGGCCCGATTGGCTGGAGACTCCAGCTGCACACCCCGACTGATCGGGGGCGCTGAGCCCCCGGGGGTTCGGTACTGGAGTGCGGGAGGTCCGTCATCATGCGAGTCTCCTGAAAAATACAGTGGGCATCGTGAGAGTGTACCCGGAGATTCGGGGCTGGCCTCGATCCGGATGGGGACGTACCATGAAGTTCCCAAGTAGGATCGGGTCGAGTATGAGCGCGCATGAACACAACGAGACTCCGGAAACGGAACCCCACTCAGAGATCGTCGCCCCCGGTGGGCTGACGAATCTGGCCGAGGATCAGGCGCCCCCCCAGCGGCTGGGAGCACGCCTGGAGGCATGGCTGAGTCGACTGAGCACCCGCAACGCTTTTTGGAACAAGCTGTGTTCACTGATCTGGCTGCCCTACGCTTTTCGATCCGGCATCAGTTTTCGCCGTCTCGACACCGACACCTTCACCGCCGTGCTGCCTTTTCGTCGCTTCAACCGCAACTGGTACAACGCGATGGCGGGGGCGGCGCTTCTGGGCAACTCCGAGGTCGCAGCCGGGATGTACCTCTTCGGAGAGTGCGGCAGCGACTACATCGTGATCTGCAAGGAGATGCGCTACCGCTTCCTGCGCCCTTGCTTCGGTCCGGCGATCTACCACATCGTCAACACCGAGGACCTGCAGTCCAAGATGAACGAAGGCGGTGAATTCAACATCGAACTGCAGATGGACATCCGCCAGCACATGCGCAAGCCCAAGACGAAGCAGCACCGGGTCGGTCGCTGCTTCATCACCTTCCACTGCACTCCGAAGGGCATGTACCGCGAGCAGCGCGTGCGAACCAAGAAACGCGAGGCCAGCAGACGTCCCCATCATTCCCAGGGTGAGACACGTCTGCCCGACAGCACCCCACGGGAAAGCTCCAAACGCGTACGGGACAACGAGAACGCACGCGACACCATCGCGAACTAGAATCCCCGCATGTCGTCCAACAGCTTGCGAAACGCGGACCTGATCTCGGGACCCCCCGGTCGCACCTCGGCCCTCGGTGTGCTTGGCTGGGGACTGTACACCTCCAGCAGCTGGACATGGTGCATCGGCCTGTTCCTGCCGATCGTGCTGATGAAGTACCTCGGGTGGCCCGGTTTCCTGATCTTCGCCATTCCCAACATCCTCGGGGTTGTGGCGTTTGGCTACCTCTTCGACGCTGCTGCCTCGCGGCGCATGCTCACCCGCTACCGACCGGCGATCAGGATCTTCTCGACGGTGACCGTCGCCTATCAGCTCTTCTTCGTGGCGTGGATCATGAGTGGTTTGATGCCCGAATCCGGTGGGACCGCCGGGGCGTTGATCGCGTTGGGAATCTGGGTGGTGGCACTCCTCCTCGCCGCGCTTCCCGACCGTGTCTGGATGCCTCTGGGGGTGTTGTGCTGGGTGATCTCGATCGGTCTCTTCATCGGGTTTCTTGCCACCTACGGGCCCGGCACCCTCGCCGACCCCCCCTGGTCGGGTGCACTGGAGACCATCGACACCATCGCGCTGGCCCCGGCGATCATCTTTGGCTTCCTGCTCTGCCCGTGGCTTGATGGCTCTTTCCACCGAGCGAGGCTGCGCTCGGGCAGCCCACACACCTTCGCGGTGTTCGGCGTGACGTTTCTTCCGATCATCCTCTTCACCGTCGCCTACGGAGCAGGCGGTGGGTTGGTGGTCAATGCGCTGGTGGTTGTTCAACTGCTTCTGCAGATCACCTTCACCACTGCGGTCCACATGCGCGAAGCCTGGCTGGGAGGCCTCGGTGCGGCCCAGGACCGTGCAGCTCACTGGCCTTGGGCGGCGCTGCTCCCGGCGGCGTGTATTCTGCTGGGCACCCTTCCCTGGTGCGCCAATGAAGCCACCTACCTCCGATTCATGGGCTGTTACGGACTGGTCTTTCCGGGGTATGTCCTGTTGTTCATGTCTCCCCTGGGCGCGGTTCGATCAGCTCTTGGCCCACTGCTGCTTTTTGGAGTGGTCCTGCTTCCCTGTGCCGTGGCTTATGACCTCGCGTTCATAGGCCACAAGACGCTGGGGGTTCCCTTCGCCGTGGCGCTTCTGCTGTTGCTCGCGTGCCTGATCGTATGGGCCACCGGACGCCGGGCGGCCTCCTGAGCTCAAAACAGGGGTTTCAAAGAAAAAAGACTGGTTTCAGAGGTCTCATTTCCCGAAGAAAGAACTATTCTTATGTCAGACTGTATTGAGTGGAGACTTTCACCGGATCCATTCAGCGCCTCGGGTATCCGACCCAGGTATACTCCGAATTCTCGATTGTCCGTCCCCAAATAAGGAACTACACCCCATGAAGACCACCACACTCCTTGGAATGTTTGCCCTCACCAGTGTCTTCGCAAGTGGTTGCGATTGCTTCTTCGGCGGCGGCAGCTGCGAAGAAACGACCACTGCCGCGGTCGCCACACCCGAGACCACTCAAGCCAACAACTCCGTGACCAAGACCGTGGTCATGAAGGTCACGGGCATGAGCTGTCAGGGATGCGCCAACGCACTCAAGAGCAAGGTCGACTCCGTGAACGGCGTGGTCTCCTGCGACGTTTCCTACGAAAAGGGCAGTGCCTCAGTCGCACTCTCGAACCCTGATGCGGAAAAGAACGTCGAAGACACCATCAAGAAGCTCGGCTACACCGTTTCGGTGGAAACCGGCGATCAGCCGGTGAACCCCGCTTCCTGAAGCGCGGACCCCAGGGTTCTTTCCAGTTCTGCAATCACTTCTTCGAGAGTCGACTCGAAGCGGGCTCCTGCTGCGTGGATATGCCCACCACCGCCGAAGCAAGCCGCCACCTGATTGACGTCGATGAATCGGGGCGACCCGGGATCCATCGGGGGCTTGGAACGAAAGCTGCCTTTGACCCGTCCCGGTTCCGACTGGGTCAGCAGAACAGAGACTTCGACGCCCGCAACACTCATCGGCTGATTCACGATGCCAGAGAGTTCTTCGGGCCGGGCCCCCACCGCTTTGAAATCATCTTGACCCAGGGCCATGAGTACGCACCGATCTGAATGCAGGAAGCGCGCCGAGGCGAGCGCTCGTCCAGCCATCAGGATGCGCTGTGGACGGTCGCACTCCTCGACCATCCGGATCAGTCGGTTTTTGTCCGCACCAGCTTCCAGCAGGCGGGCCCCAAGGATGAAACCCGAGGCATCGAAACTCTCGAATCGGAACCACCCGGTGTCCGTGGCCAAACCCAGCATGATCGCCTCGGCGATCGAGAACCATCCGGCTGCGGTACCTCCCTCGGTCAGGGGGACCCCCAGAGCATCGATGAGGGGAACCAGCACCTGCGTACAGGACGCCGCACTGGCATCGACGAACCGCATCGAGGCCAGGTCGTCACCTCGACGATGGTGGTCGATTCCGATGATCGAATCCCGACGAGTCGCCAGGTATTCAGAAAGCGGCCCCAGCTGCGTCCACGCCCCGGTATCGACCACCACACACAGGTCGTAGTCGTCGTCGGGAAGCTTCGGAGGCGCCAGATGGGGCGCAAGATCCTCGATCAAAGCCGCGAGATTTGGCGTCACCGCCCCCTGCAACCACACATCGGTCTCGATGTCGAGGGCGCGCAGGGCCCGGGCAACGGCGGCGCAGGAACCGATGGCATCCCCATCAGGCTTCTCGTGGCTGGTCACCAGAACCTTTCGTGCGGAGCGCATGCGTTCGGCGATGGCATCGATGGTGGCAGTGGTCTCGTAGGTGAATGCAGTCATCAGGCATGAAGTCCTTGGGAAAAGAAACGAGCGTCGTCACAATCGCGTCGCATGCGCTCGATCAGCGGCGCGACACCATCGAAGGCGAACTGGCGATGAAGAAAGCGATTGAATTCAAGTTGGATCGCCCAACCGTAGTCGTCCAACGGAGCCTCGTGATCAATCAGGTGCGCTTCGCAGACGCGCTGGTGGGTACCAAAGGTCGGCTTGGTTCCCACGCTGATTGCCGCCAGGCAGCGGGTGCCGTCGGGCAGATGGGCCGTACCGGCATAGACGCCATCACCGGGAAGCACCGCTTCACCGGGAGCGAGGTTCGCGGTGGGGTACCCGAGGTCGCGGCCACGCTGATCGCCCTGGACTACCGTTGAAGTGATTCGATGGGGTCGACCCAACGCGATCGCCGCATCAACCACCCGGCCGCGGGCCAGCAACCAGCGGATCGCGGTCGAGCGGACATCCAGCAGCGTGCGGTCCTCCAAGGTGACTGAAACGTCCTCGACCACATCCACCTCGAAGCCCATTCGCAGACCGATTGACTGCAGCTGGGTGATCCCGTCGCTTCGGCCCCGACCGAAGCGGAAATCACTGCCTTCCACCACCACGTTGAACTCCTGGGTCGAGCGCAGCCGCTTGATGAACGCCTCACCATCCAGTTCGAGCAGCTGCGGAGTCGGTTCCAGTTCGATCACCTGATCCACGCCAAGTTCCTCGAGGAGCGTGCGGCGCATTTCCGAGGACGTCAGACGAGGGGGACACCGGCGAGAATCCAGAATCATGGCGGGATGAGGTTCGAACGTAACCACGGTCACCGTTCCGTCAGGGGCCAGGGTCCTGGCTCGTTCCACCAGGCGGCGATGGCCGAGGTGGACGCCGTCGAAATTACCGATGGTCAGGGAGCTCATCCGAGTTTGATTCCATGAAGTGCTTCAAGGGGCGGGTTCCGGGGCTACCGGACTCTCCGATCGTAGGGGATCACGCAGAAGGAGGCTTGATCTCGTCGATCTTTCCCCCTGCAGGTCCAGTAATTTTTGCCACCTGCCCACCGGCATCCGGAGTCGATCCCCCGGAAGCCGGGAACCTCGGCGGCCCGCATTTAATTTTGAATCCAGGAACCTTCAGGAACTTCGTAATCACTGGGAAACTGATCCCCCTTTTCAGCAATCTCATGCAAGAATGCCAACCTGGCCAAGTCGCCGTACGCACCTGTTCACTCATGGGCCCAATTTCCAAATGCGCACCGACCTCAGCAACCTATCGGACAGCATCCCGACCGATTCGGAGCCCCTGCTCAAGGAGCTTCTTCACGACTACCGCGAAACCGCTGAAGAAGTCGTCCCTTGGTTCCTGCAGGCAATGCCACGCATGTATTTTCAGGACACCGAACCCGAAGTGCAGCTTTCTCACCTGAGAACGATCATCGCACTCCGGGCATCAGGCGGACCTCTGGAAATCACGATGCGCAGTGAAGACGGGCGGATGTGGACTGCGATGCGCCCCTCGAATCACCCCGGAATCCTGGCGGAGATCGTTTCCGAACTTCCATTGGAACAGTCCCTGCGAAGTGCGACGATCCACAGCGCCGCAGACGGATCGTTGGTGCTGGACACCTTCGAGTTCGGCAAGCAGGATCCGTTTGATTCATCAGATCCGGAACAGATTGAAAAACTCGAGGCGACACTTGCCTACGCTCGGGATCATGCGCCCGAGTGGACCGAGCAACAGATTCGTTCGTATTTCGAGGGATGCACCGCTGATTACGTCAAGACCCTGACCCCCTTGAGGATCTCAAAGCATTATCGACTGTACACCGGTTCCAGTGGAACCGATTCTGGCGAGGTCGAGATCGAGCAGGAGAAGGCCGACGAAAAACATTCCCGCATCACGATTGCAATGGCCAATGCCCGGACCCGAACCACGCTCGAGCGATGCGCGAACGTCATCGCGGCCTACGGTCTCAACATCCACCGCGCCTACCTCGACATCGTCAAGGATGCTCCCCACGGCTCGGTGACCTTCGTGGGATTCATCATCGAGGACCCCGAGGGAGAATCAATCGACCGCAGCAGCAAGCTCTGGAAATCCCTGAGCAACGACCTGCGTCGGATCAAGTGGGTTCACTTCGGAGTCCTCAACCTCTCCCAGCGACATCCCGGACTTGGCGTCGATGAGGCGGAGCTGATCCTCGGACTTTGCCACCTTGCCCACCAGGTGCTTTGCCCTCGCAACGAATTCGCCTTCACCCGGGAACGAATTCTCAGCCGGGCCGAGGCGTCGATGGGAATCTCCCGACAGATCACACAACTCTTCATGGATCGATTCAACCCGACCAATGCCGCGGGCGAGAAGCAGCTGCGACGTGATGGCACGAAGATTCGTGAACAGATCGAACGAGAAGTCGATTCAGAAGCCGGCCGCACCACGCTCCTGACCCTGGTCGACGCCGTGGAAGCGACCCTTCGCACCAATTACTTCCTGCCGAACCGGTTCGGCCTCGCACTCCGACTCGACCCCCGAGTGCTCATGAACGAGCTTCGTCCGGAACTGCCCTACGGAGTGTTCTACGTGCACGGCCGGGGCTTCGACGGATTCCACATCCGGTTCCAGGACATCGCGCGCGGCGGACTTCGTGTGGTCAAGCCCCGAACCAGCTTCCAACACGGCCGGGAAAGCGAACGGCTCTACGATGAAGCCTACGGACTGAGCTTCGCTCAGCACTTGAAGAACAAGGATATTCCCGAAGGCGGGGCCAAGGCCGCCATCCTCGTGGAACCCGATGCCGGGATCGACCGTTGCGTGAAAAGCTTCGTGGACTGCATCCTCGACTTGATCTCTCCCGACGAGGCGACTCGCTCCCTGGTGGTCGATCACTTCGGCAAGCCGGAGCTGATCTACCTGGGCCCCGACGAGAACATCCTCCCCAGCCACATCGAATGGATGGTGCGACGCGCCCAGATGCGCGACTATCCGATGCCCACCGCGTTCATCAGTTCCAAGCCCGGAGCCGGCATCAACCACAAGCGCTACGGAGTGACCAGCGAAGGCGTCAACGTTTTCCTGGAGACCTTCCTGCGGTCGATGGAGATCGACCCGACCAAGGACCCCTTCACGGTCAAGATCACCGGCGGCCCCGACGGCGACGTGGCTGGCAACATGATCAAGATCCTCAACCGCGACTATGGAGCCAACGCCAGGATCGTGGGTATCGCCGACGGCTCCGGCTGCGGCGAGGATCCCGACGGACTCGACCACACCGAACTCCTCCGACTGGTCGAGGAGGAGAAGGCGATCGGTGAATTCGATCCTCGCAAGCTGGGCAAGCGAGGCAAGATCTCCACCCTGGATGAATCCGATGGTTTCCTGCTGCGCAACACCATGCACAACCGGGTGGTGGCGGATGCCTTCGTCCCCTGCGGTGGACGACCGGCGACCATCCACAAGCACAACTGGCGTGAATTCATCTGTGAAGACGGATCCCCCAGCAGTTCACTCATCGTCGAGGGTGCGAACCTGTTCCTGACCCCCGAAGCTCGAGAACGACTGAGTGCAGAGGGCGTGACAATCATCAAGGACTCCTCCGCCAACAAGTGCGGGGTGATTTGCTCGAGCCTCGAAGTGGCCGGGTGCATGCTGCTCGATGAATCGGCATTCATGCGGATCAAGAAATCATTCGTCGAACAGGTACTCGACCGACTGCGGGTCCTCGCACGCGATGAAGCCAATCTTCTGGTGAACGAACAGAAACGCCATCCGTGCATGCCGCTGCCGGAGATCAGTGTTCGACTCAGCCGTGTGATCAACTCCGCAGCCGATGCCGTCGAAGACGGCATGTCCGGCTGGTCGGAAGCCGATGAGGTCCTGGCACGCAGTCTGGTGCACAGCCACTTCCCGGATGTCCTGTGTGGTGAAGTCGGACAGGACATCGCCTCGGAGCTGCCAGCGGCCTACCTCGCACGACTCATCGCCTGCAAGCTGGTCACTGCGATCGTCTATCGCGAGGGAATCGACTTCTTCGCGTCCATGGAACCGGAAATCATCTCGGAAATGGCCGCGAGCTACCTCCGCAAGGACGGCGACGTGGAACAACTGGTTCGAATCGTCCGCGGCAGTGGGCTCAAGGATGCAGAACGCATCGCGGACCTGCTGGAGCGGGGCGGCACCAGCGCACTCCTTCGAGAGGGTTGAACTCGACCAGAATCTGGAGACTGCCCATGACACGCGTGAGTGCCCTCTTGAGCCTGCTGTTGATCGGGTGGCTGACCGCAGGAACCGGTGCACAGGAACGAACTCTTCAGATCGAGTGTCCGATCAGCGAAATCACGCTCTACCCCGAAGGAGCGCTGAGCACCCATCGCACCCGGCTGGACCTCCCTCGCGGAGGATCCGAGGTGACCCTGGTACTGAATTCAGAACTGAAGGAGGACACCCCCCTGCTGTTCTCAAGCTATCGGTTCACGACCCTGGGATGCCGCCTTCTTGAACACTCGCTTCGAAGGGTGGCTAAGCCTGCCACCCCCGAGCAGATTGAGGGTTCCCAACGCGCGCTTGCGGAGGCTTCACTCGAGGTACGTGCGGCGGAGGCGCTCGTCAACGAGAGTCAATCTGATCTTTCGACGCTGGAAGTGATGGGTCGGACGATGGCCGAACAAGTGGACCTCGCGGATCCGGACTCCGCGACGCAACTGTATGAGTTTCTCACCACCCAACGACGTGAAATCTCGACGGAACTCCGGCGCCGTGAGACTCGGCGGGAGGCATTGCGCGAGGAACTTGCAGAGCTCGAGAAACGTCATCTGGTGCTTCAATCCGGAACGCCCCAACTTCAAGCACGACTGCTCGTGGAGGCAGACTCTGAAGGACCGGCCGAACTGATTGCCAGTCGTTTTCTGGAAGACGCAGGCTGGTCCCAGGAACTCAGCATCACCCGCGACTCTGACGGGGTGACTGCGGAAGTGTCGCTGCTGGCACGCATCAGAAACGACACCACTCGTGACTGGAATGAAGTCGACATGACTCTTTCCACCGTGCAGACCCGAGACTTCCAGGTACTGCCACCCCTCGATCCGGCCATCATCGAGGTGCTGGAACAGGATTCGCCGCAAGCGGTCGTTGATGACCGGAGTTCGATCTTCCAGGGCACCAACTTGGAGGCGTTCCACCAACTGCCCAGACCGGTCACACTGGAACACAACCAGAGCAAGGCGCTTCTGATTGAACGATTCCAGACCGCCTGCTCCCTGCAGTACCTCGCCCGCCCACTCATCGACTCCAGCTGCCATGTGCAGAGTCGCCTGCGCAACGAGACCGATCAGAGGATTTCCCAGGCACCGGTCAACCTCCACCAGGGAGGGGTCATGATTGGCAGGACCGAAATCGAACAGGTGCCTGCCGGAGCCTCGTTCATGGTCTCCTGGGGCCTGCGACCGAATATCCAGGTCGAACGGGAACTCCTCGAGCGCCGCAGCATCAGAACCGGACTCCTCAACGGAGGGCGACTCACCCAGCTTCGATTTCGAATCACCGTTCGCAATCTCGAGAATGAAGCCTTGGAACTTCTGCTCGAAGATCGGTTGCCGACCTCATCGAGTGGAGACATAGAGATCCGCGTGACCGAACCCAGCAGTCCGACGATGGAAGTTCGCGAGGACACCGGTCAGCTGCGCTGGGCGCTGGAACTGCCCGCTGGAGGCCCGGATGCCGAGCCCACGGTCGTCGAGTGGACCGTGGAGGTCCGTCATTCGGCGGACATCAAGACGACTCCGATTCCGGAATGAACCGCTGCAAACACTCGCCCAAGTCTCAAGTCCACCAGGGTGAGGACGCATCCTCGTAGATGATCGCCTCGGTCAGGAACTCGATCGCTCGCTGCAGGCCTTCCTCGACCGACATGTAGGCGTCCTCGTGCTCGATGGAGAGCACGTGGTCGTAATCGTATCGACGCAGCATCGAGACAAACGGCTTCCAGAACTCGTGCCCATTTCCGTAGCCGCAGGTCCGAAACGTCCAGGAACGCTCCCGAAGTGCTCCGTAGGGACGGGCATCGAGGTACCCATTGACGGGGCCTTCATGAGGATCCAGTTCGGTGTCCTTGGCATGGCAGTAGAAAAGCAGGCCCGCCTCTCCCAGTTCGCGTGCGGCCAGGATCGGATCGATGCCCTGCCAGAAGAAGTGCGAGGGGTCGAGGTTCGCGCCCAGCACGTTCTTGCCTCGGCCCGCCGCCTTGCCCGCAGTTTCCGAAAGCCGGATCAGGGTCGAGGGGTTGTAGACGCAGAATCCGGGGTGCGCTTCCCACGCAACCCGGACCGAATGCTTGCGGCAGAGTTTCACTTGCTGAGCCCAGTAGGGAATGAGGACCTGATCCCACTGGTATTCAAGAACCTCCAGATACTCCGGTGGCCACGGGCAGGTCACCCAGTTGGGCTGCTTGTCGCTGGGGGTTCCCCCGGGGCAGCCACTGAACGTGATCACAATGTCGGTGCCCAGCATCGGAGCGAGTTTGACTGCACGAACGAAGTCATCGTGGTCCTTCTTGGCGTGTCGCTTACTCGGATGAACGGGATTCCCATGCACCGCAAGTCCGGAACAACTCAAGCCGTACTCGGCGAGAAGTCCGTTGATTCGGTCTCGTTCCCGTTTGGACGAAAGTGCCTTGGCAGGATCGATGAGTCCGGTCCCGGGGTAGCCGCCCACCGGCAACTCGATCGCATCCAGGCCACTTTGGGCACAGTACGCCAGGGTCTCCTCGAAATCTCGTCCGTTGAAAAGGGCTGCCATCACGCCGAGTTTCATCGCTCATCTCCTTCGTCGGGGTCGGTGAGAACCGGGCTCTGAGGCCCGGACAGAGGGATCCGGACCGTACCAGAAAGCCGGAAGGCCGACCGTGGGAGCCGGAGGGTTGGCCGATCTCGGACACCCGGCCTCCGAAGAAAGCGACGCTGCGGGCTTGCACCATCGGGGCGTCCGGTGAGAGAATCACCCGGATGCTTCGACCTTCTTCGTACTGCCTTCTGCTTGGATGCCTCGCCACGGCACTGCCGGCCTCATTGGGTGCCTCGGCCGTTTCACCGCACCTGCCCGATCAGGAGGCCACCACCCCCGCCGAGACGCCCGCGGAGGCCCCGCCGGTCCGGATCTTTGTGGTGGTTGATCGGTTCAAGGAATTCGGTGGCATTCTCATCCAGGAGGATGAGCGGTCGTTCGTGGTTCGACGTGACGAACGGGAAGAGACCTACGAGAAGGACAAGGTGCTCGGCTTCATCACGCTGCTGGAACTTTCGGAGGAAGGAAGCGATGGCATCGTTCGGCTGCGTGATGGCAGCCAGATCAGCGGTCGGGTGATCGAAGACGGATTCGAACAGGTCACACTGCTGATCGAGGGGATCCACCACCAGATTCCTCGGGCCGAGGTCTCCCACATCAACCTGGCACCGAGCTTTGAACGCGAGCTCGAGGTCGCCCGTGCCTCGATCGACCAGACCAACGGATCGATGCGGGTCGAACTCGCGCAATGGATCATGGAACGGGGTCGACTCGACCTCGCCCAGGCCGAGCTTCAGGAGATCCTCCAGATGGAGGACAACCCCAGGGCACGGCAGCTGATGGAATTGGTCGAAGCACGCATCGCCCTCGAGGCCGAGGGCCGCGACACGCGCCGACCGCTTCCCCCCAAGAGCGATCGGACCACCGGCCTCCCCGATCGAACCCTCACCGCTGAAGACGTCAATTTGATCCGCGTATACGAGATCGACTTCCGCCGCCCGCCGCAGGTCGAGGTCGATCCCAAGACGATTCGCAAGTTGATCGAGAACCACGCCGCCAACGCGTTGATCCCAAACCAGAAATCCCGGCAGGAACAGCTGTTCGGGCTGGACGACCTGGATCAGGTCAAATTGATCTTCGATGTCCAGGCACGCGAGCTCTACCCTGAGATCCAGGTCAAGGGGGAACCGCACTCCCTCAACGTCTTTCGAACCAAGGTGCACAACGCCTGGCTGATTCGCAACTGCGCCACCAGCGGCTGCCACGGAGGGGTGAACGCGGGGAACTTCTTTCTCCATCGATACGGAATGAACACCCCCAAGACCCTCTATGAGAACCTCTTGATTCTGGAACGAACCAAGCTCGAGGGCCCTCACAAGCTCATCGACTATGAAAATCCGCGGATGAGTCTGCTGATCCAGTATGCCCTTCCACAATCCGAGGCACGGATCAAGCACCCCGCGGTGCCGGGGTTCAGCCCCGCATTTCCGTCTGGCGGCGGCAAGACGATGGCCGACACCCTCGAATTCATTGAAGCGATGTACCAGCCTCGTCCGTACTATCCGGTGGAGTACGAGGCTCCGGTGCTGACCAACAGCCCTCAGGGCTCGACCCTGCCGCGAATCACTCGCTGATTCCGGGGCTTCACGGGCACCTTTCCGATACACTGTGACCCCCCCGACATCCGGGAACCGGCCCCCCCTTGAGGCGTAACCTGAGAGCAGATCGACCATGAGCAGACCCGTCCAAGCATCCAGAGCAGTCAATGCCTTCGCACGACGACTTGGCATCCTCGCCCTTGCCGGAGGCACCTGCGTTCTTGCCGGTTGTCTCGGAGACGCCCAGCTTGAGGAACAGACGCAGGCTCAGGCGGAGATCGATGAGGCCGGGGATCAGTACCGAACGTTGATTTCGGGAGTCGGGGTGGATTCCGATCCGCTGACCGTTGCGAACAAGTTGGATCAACTCGGAAGGAGTCTGCAATCGATCAAGGGCACCTCCAGCAAGCAGAAGCAGGTGGCCACGAAACTCGCCGCAAGCATCGCCGCCACCAGCGGGAAGCTCCAGGCGATGTCATTGATCAGCATGGACCTCGACCTGCGCGCCATGCGAGCCAGAATCGCTCTGAAGGCCGATGCGGCCATGATCATTGCCGCCGGTGCACAAGTCCGCATGGCTTCGGACTTCAGCACTCCCAACAGCGAAGTCAACCAGACCCGTGCGGGCTTTCAGCAGCCCCACCAGCAGATCCGCGGTGAGAACTCGCGGCTCGAAGAACAGATCACTCAGGTCAGCCAGCAACGCGATCGAAACAATCAGCAACTGGATCAGATGACCACCGACTCCGCGCAGCTTTCCCGTCAGGCCAACAACGTCAGTGCCATCGACGGCTACCCGTTGGTGGAGGAATCCTCCCAGATCCGTGCGAAGATGATCCCGATCAAGACCACCATCGCCGAAGCGGAGATTCAGCTTGCCGGACTGCAGCCGGAACTCGCCCGCAAGAGGACGATGGAAGAAAACTCCCAGGCACTCATCGACGCCACCCACCGCGCCGAAGGCAACATCGAATCGATCAGGGCCGCCGTGCTTGCCGCTGGCCAGATGGGTCGAGAGCGAGCCCAGACCCAGGTTCAGGAACTCAAGACGTTGCTTCAGACCTACGGCACGATGCAGTCCGAACAGATCGAACCACTCATGGAAACCGCATTGCGCAACCTCAACCAGGCTCAGCGCTCAGGTTCCAGCAAGGGGGAACGTCAGATTGCGGCGGATGCCAGCACCCTGATGGGCGAACTCCACGCGATCCAAGCCTCCTCCGATCTCGAGGACGCCCGTCTCTACACCGCTCTGGCCAACACCAGCTCGATCACCGGGGTCGACGCCTCGGAATGGACCAATCTGGCCACCGAAGCGTCCACGGCCGCGGAAGCATCCATCGCCGAAGCGCGCAGTGCTTACGAGACCGCACTTGAAAAACTCACCATGATCAACGGCAATGAAGCCGGGCAAACTGCGGTGGAAAGTCTGATCAAGGCGCTCGACGGAGTTCGAATCGCCCCACCTGCCAGCAACAACACGGCCCCGGCCGCGATGGCCAGTGGCACCGCTTCCGCCGCGACAGCGGGCGCGCCAGCCAACGCCCCCGCCCCGCCCAGTGGTGGCGCGAACATGCCTCCCTTCGCCACCAACGGCATGAGTTCGCCCCAGGCGATCTGCGACTTCCTCAACTCGATGCGGGATGCCGGTCCCGGTGGCATGGAGATGATGCAGCAGATGCTCGGCATGATGTACATCAGCGATGCCTCGGCCTTGCCAAAGTTGCAAGGCCTTCAGCAACAAGCGATGCGTGGCGGCACTGGCGCGGCGGGACCAGCACGCGTGGTGAGTGAACGCGGGGACACCGCGATGATCGACGTGCCCGGTGCGACCCAAATGCCGCTGATGAAGGTTGGCGGCAAGTGGTACATCGACGTCAACAAGCTCGTCGAGCTGATGGAAAATTCCGAATCCAACCGCAGCGGCGGTCGTGGGCGCGGGCGCAACTGACCCCCAGCTGAGGGTGAGACTTCACGACTGCTCCAGCTGCTCGAGCACCTGGAGAGCGGTCGTGCGGACCAGCAGGTCCTCCGAGCGGTCGGTCGAGAGTTCGCGAATCCGAGCCAGCAGAACGGGATGGTCCTCTTCACGGAGCAGGTTCCCCGCACAGACGAGAGCGTTGCGCTTGAACATCGCAAGCTTCGCACGCTTCAGGGCGCTGGTCGTGAATGCTTCGCGTCGATCCGACTCCCGCCAGCCGAGCACCTCCAGGAGATCAAATCCACTGCGACGGGGTTGGTACACCTCGAGCACCGGCAGGCGCGCGACGCGACGGTCCGGCCCGTTGTGCGGACAGACCTCCTGGCAGACGTCACACCCATACAGCCAGTCACCCGTGGGCTCCAGGAGTTCGGGTTCGATGGGGCCCCGATGCTCGATGGTGGTGTAGCTGATGCAGCGAGTGGCGTCGACACTGAACGGCTCGATGGCTCCGGTCGGGCAGGCATCGATGCAGCGCGTGCAGCTTCCACAAGGATCCGAACGCGTTGCCCAGTCGGGAGGTGCGGTGGCCTCGAGTTCCAGGGTGGTGAGGACCTCGCCAAGCAGGATCCACGACCCTTCACCGGGTCGAATCAGCAGAGTGTGCTTGCCGATGAGTCCCAGTCCCGCACGCTGGGCATGCTCGCGTTCCATCAGGGGCGCGGTGTCGACGACTCCGCGTGCCCGTTGCCCCGGCGCGGCCCGTTCGATCGCCTCCGCGAGGCGTCGCAACCGCCGGCGAAAGACATCGTGGTAATCACGGCCCCGTGCGTAGCGAGCGATGCGACCTCGAGGCACGCTGTCTTCGGGGGGATCGGCTCCCGCGTGGTATCGATCCGCAACACAGAGCACCGACCGCGCCCCTTCAAGGACTGACTCGGGATCGAGCATCGCCTCGATGCGGTCCGCCAGGTAGTGCATCTGGCCATGTCGGCCCTCGGCAATCCACTTTTCAAGCACCTCCCGGCGTTCGACCGGCCGAGCAGAACAGACCCCCATGTGGGCGAACCCCAGGGCCGACGCTGCGTCGAGCACCCGTGCGGTCCGCTCCGGTGAGGCCAGTCCATCCAGACCATCCTCCAGAAGCGGACTGTCGTCAGCTTGATTCATCGCAGACCCAGCAGACGACCGACCGGTGAACCCGGCAAGTCGGCAACCTCACCCGACCCCCCACTGGCCGCGGCGGCCGCGGCGTACCCGCTGCGCACCGCACCCTCCATGGTCGCGGGCCAGCCGGTATCACACCAGTCCCCGGCGATCATCAGGTTCTCAACCCCGAGCCCCGGGGTCACGGCGGGCCGATGTCGATCCACCCCGGCCACCGCCCGAAAGGTCGCTCTCTTCTCCTTGATCGCTCGGTGGCCGATCGGATCGAGGCCACGCGCCGCGGGCAGTGCCCACACCAGGTCCTCGAGGACCCGCTGGAGAATTTGCGTCTGATCCAGCCCCATCCACTCATCCGCACCGCTGATTACCGCGTGCAGATGCTGCTTCCCTTGCGCATCAGTTCCCTTGTTGAACAACCAGTGGGTCGAGCGCCCGGGAAGCACCAGGTGCGGCAGGGTCATCACCTCGGTGTCAAAGAAGAGGTGCACTCCGAGAATCGGACTGACCTCCAGTTGATCGAGTTGCTGGAGGCGGGCATCCGCAGAAACGAGGGTGTCCGAACAGAGCCGTGCCAGTCGTTCGAAGGGAACCGCGGCGATCACCGCCGAACCCTCGACCATGCCGTTCTTGGTGACCACTCCGGTGACCCGTCGACCATCGAAGCCGATGCTGAGTGCCGCGGTGTTGAGTTCCAGCTGTCCGCCCTCGCGCCGGAAGTACTCGACGAAGGGATCGTAGAGTTGCGAAAGCGGCACCCGGGCGAGACCCATCGCCGAGGCGAATCGGTGGGCGAGAAACCCTTCCTGAAAGACTTGCAGTGCGAACGCCGCCCCCACCTCGTCCAGGTCGAGGTTGCAGGCACTGACCACCACCACCCGCCAGAAGCGATCGATCGCTTCGGGGGGCTGGGAAGTCTCCTCGAGGAATTCCATGAACGTGCGATCCGACCAACCGGCACGACCCGCCAGGCCCATGCGGATCATCTTGAACATCGCGCGCGCGATTGCGCGCTTGCTTGCCCAACTGAGAAACGACATCCGAGCGAAGCTGAAGGTGAAGTGTCCCGGAGCTGGCCCGAAGCCCGGCCGCATCACGTCGGGCTCGTGCGGGGGATTCGCCCAGTAGGTTTCAGTGTGCCACTCGATGAGGTCGCCCACGCCCAGTCGCTCGTAGAAGTCCAGGAGATTCGTGCAGCAGCCCATCACCACGTGCTGGCAGTTGTCGATGAGTTCACCGCTGCGGGGATCCTGAAAACTGGTGGCACGACCCCCCAGCTGAGCACGAGTCTCCAGGAGGACCGGCTGATCCCCGGCATCGAGAACCCGCAGCGCGGCCGCCATGCCCGCGAGACCACCACCGAGGATGACGACCCGCCGCTTCACGTCGCACCCCCCGGGGGGGTGTTGAGACCGTGTCGCCGAGCCAGTCGACGAGCGCGCATGCCGATGGACAACTTACGCAGCGAACTCAGGCGGATTCGGGTTGTTCCCGCGATCAACTCGGGACGACGTCGCATCTTCATCAGCAAGGCGTGGTAGATCCGCGTCATCGCCCAACAGGTGGGTCGGCTGGCGGGTTCAATCATGGACTCGAGCCCTTCGGCCGCGCGGTAGTGCTGCTCGGCGGCCGCAATCTGCTGGAGCATGAATGCACGACAGGCCTCGGAATGCTCCCATCGCACGAGCGATTTCCGGGAGAGGTCTGCCGCCGCGAATTCCTCTTCTGGAAGATACTGACGCTGAAGCTGATCGTCTTCCCGAACGTCGCGGAGGATATTCGTCAGTTGAAGCGCCTTCCCTCGTTCGGTCGCCAGTCGAAGACATTCCTCACTGGTTCCTCCCCAGATTCGAACGCAGACACGTCCGACGGTGGAAGCCACCTGATCGCAGTACTCAAGCAGTTGCGCACGCGTCTGGAGCGTGCGCGGCTGAAGATCCGCGAACTGGCCATCGATCATCAGCGTGAAATCCACCGGGTCGAGTTCATGCTGGTCGAGCACGCTGCGCAGCGCGGGAAAGATGTGGGCTTCGGGAGCGAGAACGACCTCGGGCGTTTGCCCGCGAAAGAGTTCGAGGGTCCGGTCTCGGAAGCCTTCCAGTGCGGAATGGCGATCCGCAGGTGCCCCACCGTCCTCGGCATCGGCCAGGTCATCGGCCAACCGCATCCAGGAGTAGATCGCACAGAGGGCCATGAACTGTTCAGGAGGAAGCAGTCTCAGCCCGTACCAGAAGTTTCGGGCACGGGAACGCACATCCTCGCTGCAGCGAACGAAGGCCTGTTCCAGAGGCAGAGCGACAGGAACGAGGGTGGAATCCAGCTTGGCCATCAGCGCTCCCGTCCCGTCAGTCGAGCGGCGGTCCAGGCACGTGCGACCAGTCCGAGCTTCACAAGCCTGGAGAGGCGGGGCCGGTGGATTGCAGTCTCATAGTTCCAGTGACGCACGAGGTTGAGCACGTGGCTCCCGCCGTCGATGAACAACCGGATGACCGGACGCGATTGGGGTTTGATCCGGTCCAGCAGCACTCGACCGTTCTCGAACATCGCTTCGGTCCGATCCACGCAGGCCCGGATGACTTGCCGGCTGTCTTCCAGAAAGGGCTCGTCGACCGAGTATCCCTGGGAAGCGGAATCCCGCAATCGCTGCTCGAAGTTCTCGATCTCCACCATCTCGGAGGGAATGTAGACTCGATCACGCTCGAGAATGTCACGCGACACATCCTGCCAGTGATTGGTCAGTTGCAGCGCGGTGCAGATCAGATCCGAAGGCAGAAAGCGAGCGTCGTCTCGAGGCTCCCCCAGGAGCATGAGGACCAGTCGACCCACCGGATTGGCACTGCGCGCACAATAATGAAGCAGCTGATCCCAGGTCTGGTATCGAGTGAACTCCTGGTCCTGGTCGAAGGCATCAATCAGATCATGGAACGGACGGGCGGGTAGGTCGTGGCGCTGGATCGTGGCCGAAAGAGCGCACATCACCGGATGGCGGGGATGCCCATCGATGCAATCGTCGAGCTCACGTCGCCACCACTGAAGCAGGGCACGCGACTCGTTGCGATCACCGATCTCGTCGGCGAGGTCGTCCGACCAACGGCAGAACCCGTAGACCGCTGCAAAGTCATCCCGCAAGGAACTGGGAACCAGGGAACTCAGGACCGAAAAATTCTCGTAATGCCCTCCTGCGAGGGCACGGCAGTATGCAATCGACTCCCGCTCATCCAGTCGGACGTCTGATTCAGGGCCCCAGAGGCGGACTTGATCGCGAATTGGCACGGGAGAAGAGGTCATGGATGATTGGTCACTCTAGCGGACCTGCGGCCCCCGCGAGGGTATGATCTTGGAGTGAAAATCATCCTTGCCAATCCTCGTGGTTTCTGTGCCGGTGTGTACATGGCGATCGACGTCGTCGACCAACTGCTCGAGATCTGCCCCGAAGAGACGATCTGCGTCTACCACGAGATCGTACACAACCGTCATGTGGTCGATCGCTTCCGAGATCGCGGGGTGCTCTTCGTCGAGGACATCAGCGAGGCCCCTGATGGCTCGATCGTGGTCTACAGCGCCCATGGGGTTTCTCCGGAGATTCGAGCCCAGACTGAATCCCGTGAACTGATTGCGGTCGATGCCACCTGCCCCCTGGTGACCAAGGTCCACGCAGAAGCGATCCGTCTGGCCCGCAAGAACTACCACATCCTGCTCATCGGACACGCCGACCACCAGGAAGTGATCGGCACCCGGGGGGAGGTTCCCGATGCGATCACCGTGGTCGAATCCGAAGAGCATGCACGGTCCCTGGAGCTCTCGACCACGAATCCGCTGGCGTACCTCACCCAAACCACCCTGTCCACCGATGACGCGGAAAAGATCATCCGAGTCCTGAAGGAGCGGTTTCCCGGGATCAAGGATCCGAGCTCCAATTCGATCTGCTACGCGACGACCAATCGTCAGCGAGCGGTGCGCGCACTCGCTCCCAGCACCGAGCTGGTGCTGGTGGTGGGAAGCCGCAACAGTTCCAATTCGGTTCGCCTCACCGAGATCGCCGAAAACGTGGGTACTCCGGGGTACCTCATCGATGACGCCAGTGAAATGTGCGGTGATTGGTTCAAGGGCATTGGGACGGTGTTGATCACCGCAGGAGCGAGTGCGCCTGAGGATCTGGTTCGAGCGGTGATCACCCGACTGATTGATGATTTCGGTGGACACGTCGAACAGCACCACATCGACCGTGAAGATGTCGAATTCGGCCTGCCCGGTTCACTCAAGAAGGTGATGCGAAAACGAGGAGTGGATCCCACCGGGCGCCGCATTCACGTGAACATGGGCGACGAGATCGATGCCTGGCTGGACGATCAGAAGATTCCGCACGCCAGTGTGGACCTCACCGTCGGCCGCAGCGGGTGAGCACGCATTTCTTCGATCTCGATCGCGACCAGCTTGTTGCATTCATGCAGGAACACGGATTTCGCACCTTCGTCGCGGATCAACTCCTGCGCTGGGTCTATCAGCGGGGTGAGATCGACCTGGAGAAGATGACCGATCTTTCGCGCGGGGATCGAACCCGACTCGCCGCCCTCCTGCAATTCGAGCACGCGGAAGAACTCACCAGCCAATCGGCCAGTGATGGCACCCGCAAGCTGCTGCTGGGTTGGAAGCCGGACCAGGACCCGGGGGACGAGCCCTCCTCCCTGCGACTGCTGGCACCCCCCTCTCGAAAAGAGACCGAATGCGTCATGATCCCCACCGAGGATCGAAAGACCGCCTGCATCTCATCCCAGGTCGGGTGTCCGGTGGGCTGCCGGTTCTGCGCCTCGGGACTCGGCGGACTGGAGGGCAACCTCACCCGGGGCAAGATCGTCGAGCAGGCGTGGCGGCTGGGAAGACTGCCGGGAGTCGAGCGCATCAGCAACGTCGTCTTCATGGGAATGGGCGAACCTCTGGCCAACTACGGGAACGTGATCGGCGCGATTCGAACCCTCAATGCGCCCTGGGGTCTGGGCATCGGTGCGCGCCGGATCACGGTCTCGACCGTCGGCCTGCCGGCGGCCATCCGTCGCCTGGCGGAATTCGAACTTCCGGTGACGCTTGCCTTGAGCCTCCACGCACCCAATGACGAACTCCGAAGAGAGATCATTCCCTGGGCGCAGCACGCCACGATCAAGGAGATACTCGACGCCTGTTCGAGCTACTTCAAGGCGACCGGACGAGAAATCACGTTGGAATACATTCTGCTGGGCTCCTTCAACGACCAGGCCGAACACGCCCGGGAACTGGCGGGCGTGGCCGGCAGTCTGCGAGCCAACGTGAACCTCATCCGATACAACGAGGTCGAGGGACTGCCCTTCCGACGTCCGGTGTCCTCGGACGTGCACCGATTCCAGGCGTTGCTTCGGGAACAGGGTGTCAACGTGCACATCCGCGCCAGTCGGGGCCGAGACATCGATGCCGCCTGCGGGCAGCTGCGCCACAAGCAACGACAGGACCCCAGCTCCCCCGTCACTGAGCGATGAGCTTGCGCAGGTCCCCGGGGCGCATCGAACGAAGGCGTCCCATCTCCGCCTGCATGTTCAGCTTCAACATCACCGCCTCCCAGTGTTCCGGCTCCACCGAGGCCTGACGCGTCGCTTCTTCGACCAGCGCGATCATCTCGCGGGCAAGCCCGCGCTCCTGGGCAGTGCCGCGCCACCCGTGGGGAACCACCATGCCCAGGGCACGAAGCGACCAGGCGGCCCAGTTACTGGTTCGGAAATCCAGCCGAAAGCGACGTCGGGCGAAGATGAGTTCCAGCCGCGTCAGGTATCGCCGCTCGATGCGGTCGCCCCGGGCGTGGCGGACCGCAAGACGCTCACGGATCCGAAGCCGTTGCTCCATGCTCGAGATCATTGAGGCGATGAAGATCGGATCACGAGGCAGCAGGATTTCGATGAGGGGAAAGATCGCGTAGCAGGTCATGCGACGCGATCGTGCGCCACTGTCTGCCATGTACAGACCGCACACCAATTCGGAGAAACGCTCCGCCAGAGGAAAGCCCCCCCAGACCAGGGCGTGGCGCAGACCAATGGAGTAATCGGCGACCGCGGGACGTCCGCGCGCGGTTTCCAGGAGACCCGGCATCTGACTGATTCCATCGCGCAGCAGCGTTTCAAACCGGAGTGCCCGAGAACGCCGTCGACCGGCGTCCATCCGGACCCCGCGAACCAATCGACGAACCATTGGTTCCACATCACTAGAGTTGATCTGCGGCTCACGAGGCGCGGGAAGCCCAGCGGCCAGGGTCCGGCCATGACGAAAGGCAACCAGCAAGCGTCCGAACTCCGTGCGCTCGGTGCGTTCGATGACTCGTTCGAGCACCTCGATCGAGACCGGGATCAAGCCTCGCTGGAAGGTGATTCCCAGCAGCATCATGTCGATGAGTCGTTCGGTGAGCAGGGTCCGGCGGGCGGGGGCCACCAAGTCGAAGACCCAGGGTTCATCGCGACAACGCTGATCGATTCCCTCCTGAAGCAGCTCCCGCGTCCCGCGCGGTCGAGCTCGGGCGTGCTCCTCCTGGTCGGTGAGCAGTCCGATGTTCACCACCGCATCGGTTCGGTCGGCGGCCGCGACTCGAAGCGTGGGGTCCGGACCGATCGCTCGAAGAGTCTCGACCGGATCAACGCCCAACAACACGTCGGCCTCACCGTAGGGAATGGAAATCGGCAGCGCCGGACTCGACCCCGTACGCGGCCGGGTGAACAGCAACTGCGCCCAAGCTCCCCGCCCGGGTCCCGCGGGCTGGGTCGAGACCACGCACCCCACCCGGTACCCCATCGCACGTCCAGCTTCAGAGATGATTCGAGGCACCAACCCCGGTTCCGCCCCCCGCCAGCCGGCCACGTGGCAACGCCAGACGGAGGCATTGGAGTGCTTGATCGTGGGGAGCGTCGGTCGATTGCCCTCGGAGTCGTGCAGCTGAATCACCGGAGGCTGGGTGCGCACCACCTCCACCTGCTCGGTCAGAGGACGCAGTCGGACCAGGAGTCCACGACCAAGACGACGAGGCAGGGTGTCCAGACGGAAGGAACTCTCCAGCTCCTCGCTGTTGCGGTCCAGACCGGTCCCCAGGAGGTCGGCAAAGACCGGAGCGCGAAGACTGCAGGCCTGATCGGCGGGACGAACCACTCGCTGCATCGGCGTGAAGCCCAGACGATCGACCTCCCGGAAGGATCGTTCGACCGCGGTACGATCGAACCGAGGAGGTGAACCATCACGGGCGACCAGCACGGTGACCTGGTTCGAGAGAACCGATTCCCGCAGCAGTTCGAGTACTGCGTCCAAGTCGTCGAGGGAGGTGCTTCGCACCGCCACCCGCTCACCCTGTTCCTCCGGCACGCTGGCAGTGGCCAGACGCACCACATCGATACCCGACAGCACCCCGATGTCACAGATCACCAGAATCCTGGGCCGTGAATCGACCGCGCATTCACGAATTGCCGCCGGTCCGTCGGCGAGAAACCGCTGTCGACCCCAGATCTCCGCCTGAACCACTCGGTCGTAGGTGGACGGATCCACCGAATCATCCAACTGCAGGGCAACTCGTTCACTGTCGGGTTCCTCGTCGCGTTCATTCAGCCACTGACTGGTGGCCGTGAGCAGATTCCGAACCGTGCGTATGGCGCCCTCGACCCCGGAGCTGGAACCTCGAGGCGGAACCTCCAACTCCTCGAGCTTGCGGTCGGAAGGCTCGAGCCCCCGAGTCACGGTGCGTCCGGTGGAGACCGCATCCAGCATGTGGGAGATCTTGCGGGCCACCCGTGAAGCACGCAGTGCATCCCCGCGATCGAGAGCGATCTCCTGACCGTCCTGCGGTGGCAAACTGCGCCACCAGACCGACGCCGCGGTTCCTCCCTTGCGTCGTGCGGCTTCGGCGGCACCCACCAGCTCGCGGCCGACCACGCCGGGTCGGGTCTCCAGGACCACCACGTTTTCGCACCGCAGAAACAGTCGCTCGGTGATCGACTCATCCAGCGGGCTCGACATTCCCAACTGCAGCAAAGGCACCCGGCCCTCGAGCCCGAATCGTCGCAGGAGGTATTCGGCGGCGGAGTACGCCGGGCCGACCGCGACCAGTCCCAGCGGGGCCAGCTCTCCGGGACTGGGGAATCCATGGGCATGATTGAGTTCAAGACGTCGGGCCAGTCGGAGCAACTCCATCCCCTCGTAGCCACGGCCCACCCGGCGCCGACGCCGCATCGCGGCCGCGACGTCAATGGTGTCTACGATACGGTTGGGTCGCAGGCGAATCGTGTCCTGAGCATGAAGGATGTTGCTCGAGGCGAGAATCGCGGCGGGACCATTGCCTGCCCGGGAAAGACGGATGCCATGTTCGACCATGTCACGCAGGTCGGAAACGTCGTTGGGTTCGATGCGCGCGATCGCCAGGTCATCAAGCAGGTGGATGGGCGCAGCCCGATCCAGTCGCTCCACGTCATCCTCGATGAGCAGCAGCAGTCCGAAGCCCTCGGTGCCCGACAGCAGCTCCCGCACCCGGACCAACGCATTCGCAGAGCGAAGAATGTCGCCCGCGGGCAGCATGAGCATGACGTTGCGCCCGGAAAGACAGGTGCGTGCTCCCAGTTCCACCGCACGTCCGGGTTCGTCAACGATCTCAAGCCGGCAGCCGTGGCTTGCGAAGAGTCGCTCCGCAGATTCCTCGGAGGTGACCTGTCCCAATCGCTTGAAGACTCCGCGGCTGGGACCCAGGATCGAATGCAGCGGTACTTCCGATTCGAGCACTCCCTTGAGCAGGGCTTCGAGCGCCGACACCAGAACATCACCTTCCGCGCGTTCGAGCACGGAGCGAGCGATCGAGGAACTTGGCTGTTCTCCTGCAGGCACCAACCAGATCGTATCAGGACCGGAGCAGGGTACGGATCGCCTGGGCGAATCCATCCTCTCGATTGCTTCCAACCACCTGATTCGCCACCGCCTGGACCGACGTGCGAGCCTGGCCCATGGCGATTCCCAGAGGAGCCCGGTCAAGCATCTGGATGTCGTTGAGGCCGTCCCCAATGGTCACCACCCGTTCCGGGTCCAGTCCATCCCGTTCGAGCACGTGTTCGATCATGCCCCACTTGTCGACCCCGCGGTTGAAGAGTTCGAGCAGATAGGTTGGTTGGCTTTCGGTCTCGGAGACTGCTTCCCAATGTCGAATCACCAGTTCTTCACCGAACGCCGTCTCGATGCGCTGGGTAAGGGCCTCGAGTTCACCGGGACCACCGACCACACCGATGCGAATGGTGTGGGAGAGGTCGAGTCCCTCCAGTGAGGGGACTCGATGGGAGTTGAGCTCATGCAGATCCAGCCACCAGTCCATCGTGGGGTGCAGAGCGCCTCTTCCCACCAGCAGATAGTCGTACTCCACGCAGGAACGATCCTGCAACAACTGCGCGAGGTGCCCTTCAGCCAGAATGAATTCGGTCACTCGAACCACGAGTTCATTTGGAAGCGCATCTCTGGCAAGAGTTTGTCCGCTTCGGGCATCAGACAGCAATGCACCCGCCGCTCCGATCATCTCCTGACAGCATGGAATCGCGTCAAGTACGAACTTGCACTCGTAAAATGACCGACCCGTGGCTAAAATGAAGGGGATTCCGTGTGCTGCAAGCTCGCTGACCGCCGCCAGGGTTCCATCGGACAACGCTCCGCCGGGACCAAGCAAAGTTCCATCAAGATCACTCACGATCACACTGGGACGCATGACTACAGCGTAACACTGCAGGGCCGCTGCGGAGACTGACAACCCGAAACGATCAGCCCGATTCAGAGGAGTACCCTTCCTGCATGCTTGATTCAATGGCTCGTTCGCTGGAACCGGATCTGCACGAAGCCTGTGCACGTCGACTGAGCGAGATTCGCTGGGTGCGGATGGACTGGCAGCACGGGGGCGCACTGACCGGGGTGACGAGTTACCGCAACCAGCGCAATCGCGAAGTGGATGTGTTCATCAAGTTTCCGGTGCCCGGTCGCGAACTGCGATGGTTCCGTCGGCTGCAGGACTGTGGCAGTCCGCCGGTCATTCCCCGACTGCTCGAAAGCGGCGAGTCGCTGGGTGGCCACGACATCGCCTGGCTGATCATGGAGCGCCTGCCGGGCATGCCTCTGGGGGCGCAGTGGGTGTCTGGCAACCTTCGTCAAACCGCAGAAGCCGGCGCACGCCTGCAGCACTGTGCACAGACCGTTCCCATCGACCGTCCCAAGCGACGCAACAACTGGGAACTGTGGTTGCAACGAACGCACCAGGCACTCCGTGACAACGTCCTTCCAGACCACACGCGCTGGCTTGAGCAACTCAATCGTGCCCGACCGCACTGGGAACAGATCATCGCCCTCTGGCGCTCCCGTCAGCCGATCGGATGGATTCATGGCGACCTGCACCTGGGCAATGCGATGCACCGAGCCGATGGGTCGGTCTGCCTGGTCGACCTCGGGGAGATTCGGCCCGGGCACTGGCTTGAGGATGCCCTGTACCTGGAACGGTTGTACTGGGCCCACCCCGAACGCCTCGAATCCGAAAAGCCTCTGGAAATCATGCAAGCCGCTCGAACCGCGTTGGGATGCGAGAATGGGGATCGGGTTCAGGAGCTGGCGATGGCCCGTCGACTGCTCCTGGCGGCCACCACACCCTCGTTTCTGGCCAGTGAGGGAGGGCGATCGCATCTGGAGGCCTGCCTCAACATTTTCGAAGAGGGCCTCGATTGGTGGTGCCTGAACCAGCACTCGACCGATCACACCAAGACCCGGGATCTTGCCTGAGGCCCTCGAGAGGGGTATCCTCGCCGATTCGGGCGCACGACCCGTTCCCCTTTCCCCGGAGATCCCGATGGCCAAGAAGTCACGCACTGACAACGACCAGGACCGCCTTGCACAAGTCGAGCAATCGGATCTCGGCGAAAGCCAG
>NHEC01000052.1 GCA_002171655.1 Planctomycetes bacterium TMED75 | reverse complement strand
GCGATCGCCAACACGCCTATCAGTGGCATGACCGCCTTCGCCGGGTTGTCCGTCTGCGTTTCAACCGTCCTCGGCTCGCCGCGTTGCGGAATCTTTCTGATCTTGAGCTTCACGCGGCCGTCGTCGGCGACTTTGCTCGCCTCGTCCTTGGCCGCTGCGGCTTTTAACGCTACCTCGGCCTCGGCCTTTGCGGCCGCGACCTTCAGTGCCGCCGCGCGCTCCTCCGCCACTTGGTGTTGCAACGTCTTCTCTGCTGCTGCTGCTGGCGACCGTTGAGGTGGGCGATTCTGACCCCCCCCCGCCGCGCACGCGTCGGACCGGCCGACCGTGGGAGCCGCACCCATGCGCGCCGTCCGCTCCTCAGGGTCGGCATGCGAGCTCGCGACCGGAAGACCGCTCGCCGCAGCATCGACTTGCAACCCGAGCGCCGAAGCAAACACCTGCATGTTGGTGCCCTTAGGCACCCACCACTCCCGACGCAGGCGGTCGTAGTGCGCGCCGGCCTCGCCCGCCTTGTTCTGAAGGTGATGAGGCACGTCGACCACCACGGCCGCGTCGCCTGAAGGCATGGTCTTTGCAAATTCCGACAGGCGCGGCGCCTCAACGCCTCCCGCGGGAGACGCGCTCCGATGCCGGAGCAGCACAGCCGGCCGCTCGCGGAGCGGAGCCGGCGGCGCGACGTCGTACGCGTCGTACGCGCCCTCCGCCGTGCCGTGCGGGGTGTACACCCCCTGCGCCAAGTCCCGACGCAATTGCGCGTCGGCCGACAAAAAAGGCGTGTCGATCGTTTGCGACCCCGAGAGACGCGCGAGCGCCTGCGGCGGTGGCTTCTCCTGCCGCAGATAGCCCGGTGCGCCCTCCCACAGCAGCGGCGGCTTCGGCGTCGCGGGCGGCGGCGCCGCAACAGCCGCGGCCTGCGACGTCGAGCCCGCCGGCAGAGATGCGAGGTTCGACGGCACGGCGGCCGCGGCGGCCAGCGCGGAGATGTCGCTCTCCGCCTCGCCCGGGATGGGAGTGAAGCCCAGCTCGCTCCAGTCCA
This sequence comes from Planctomycetes bacterium TMED75, assembly GCA_002171655.1. Taxonomy (GTDB): domain Bacteria; phylum Planctomycetota; class Phycisphaerae; order Phycisphaerales; family SM1A02; genus UBA8087. Next base: position 8,881 of record NHEC01000052.1, on the reverse strand, counting down.
TCTTCCTCACCGTGTTATCGCCGGGCGCGCCCGAACTGGCCGCGACGGTCGCCGCCGCCTGCGTGCCCGCGCTGTTGGCCGCGTCGAATTCCTCCTTGGCCGCCGTGGCGGAGCCGTAATCCTCACCGAAGTTTTGATACCGCACGGCCCCTGCGCCCTGATCGAACCGGTCGGCGGCCACCTGCTCCATTTGGAGCCGCATCTGCTTCTCGGTGACGCCGATGCCCTTATCGAACGAAGCCAGGAGCGAAGTTCCGCTCTTGTCCTGGAAGTAAACGACGTGCGCGACGTCGACCGCGCCGCCGTCCTCCTCTTCGTCCTCGCATTCCTCGCACGACTCTGTAATAGTCGCCGGGGTTTGAAGCGCGGGAAGCAAAAGTCCCCTAAACTCGTAGCCGACGCCGTCCTGGTACACCGGCATCGGGTTGAGCTCCGAGTCGTGCACCCACAGTGTGCAAATGAGTTGAACCTTGAAAATGCGGATTTTCGCGTTGGGGGTCCCGTCGTCGTTGAGCATACGGTCCCTCCGGAACATCGACTGGTACATGTTGTTAGCTGCCATGCCGCCTTCGAGCGGCGCCGACCATGGCTCCAGCGACTGCGATGGCGGGACTCCCCGTGAAGCCTCGAAGATGGCCTCGTAGTCGGAGACGCACTTGCGCGGGATGAGCTTATCGCCGAGTGCGTCGTACGCCTCGCCGATGGTCGCGTAGTCGTCGATGATCTCTTGGATGCCTACGATGATGGCCCGTGTCTTTGAAAGGAGCGGCATCCACTCGCCCACCGTGCGACCGTTGGAGTCGCGGGGTGCGCCTTTCGACGACCACTCACGTACGCGAGCCTCATACTCCTTCTGCCCGTTTTGGATGTAGAAGAGCCATGGGTCGAGTGCCCCCATCGTCCGTAGGCTTCCGGTGGCGGTCTTGACGTACTCGGCGCTCACCATACGCTCGCCGAGCAGTCCGCGCAACGTCTCGACGTCGCCGGACGCGATGACCTCCCGCACCATCTCGGCGTAGCTCTGCTCCTCGAGCTGGAAATGGTCCACCTTCTGCACCTGCAGTCCCTCGTCAAGCACCACCGCCTGCTGCATGGCTAAGCACAGCATGCTCTGCCCGAAGGCGGGGTCGTCGAGGTCGGTGAAGCGTGACATGAAGTCGTTTGGCACGGCCGCACCGCCGGGCGTGGCCGTCGACTTTGTGTCAGAGCCTTTGCCTTTGCGCGCCTTCTGCTTCTCGCCCCACTGCTTGATCTCCTCGTCGCTCGGCTTCTGAATCCGTCCGTTGGTGACGCCCTTCGGATTCTTTTCTGGATCCTTCGAGTTCGACGCCTTCAGCTCGAATATTTTCTTTCGCCGCTCCGTGTTGAGCCACACACTAACGGCCATCTTGCCCGCGAACGCGGGGTCGCAATAGCACTGCCGGCCGTTGATGTGAGGGCACCCGTCGCAGAATTTGATCTGATTCTTAGGGTTCCCCACGCCGCCGGGAATGCCTCGCTGCTTTTGCGCCCCGAGCAGTGATTGTTCGCTGCCGAAGCCCGAGTGTCCGAGATCAATGCGGTTTTGAACGCCCTGAAGGTCGAACTCTACGAAGGCAACGGCCTGCAGCGCGAGCATGTCGTTGAAGTTCAGGGGATAGGTCGGAACGGCAGCGAATGAAGGTTTGGTTACAGTCTTCTTTTGCTCACCGTCGACGATCGCCTTGCACTTCTCCAGAATGAGCTTTCGCTCGGACCACCGGCCCGTTTCTTGCAGCCACTCGATCATGCGCCGCTTGTCGGGCGCCAGATTGTCTGGCATCTTGTTGACAATGTGTCGCGCAGCGTCCTCGTCATCAAGCGGCTGAGCTAGGTTAGGCAGGATGTAGTGCAAAAAGGCTTGCACGGTGCGTTCGTAAAGCACCGAGCTGCACCCATCCGGCAAAACCTCCTTGACCTGCAGCTCATAGGCGATCTTGTAGTACATTTTATCGTACTCTGAACGCCCTTTGGCGGAAGTCAAGTGGATCTGGATCATCCTATAGCCCTTTGGTCCGTCCCTGTGCCGACTCCCATAGACGGCTTTACCAGAGCGGTCATCGATTGCGCACTGCTCCTGCATCTCCTGCGCAAAGCCCGGATTTTTGGGCTTAGCCGAGCGCACAAGCATTCCAAAGAGCTTGGTTCGCGAGTTGAATACGATCGTCAACCGTCTCGCACGGTTCGATTGGTTCTTCGTCTGTATTTCCAGGCGCTTCACCAATGCGGACCCATATTGCGGATGACTTGGATCAGGCAACGCGACGGCCTCGATCGGCACGTCGAATATGCACGCTGCGTCTGCCGGCAGTTCGCCGTGCGCGATGTTGAGCATTTGATGCTCGGCCAACGTGTTGTCCAGCGTCTCAACGAATTCAATAGCGATGTGCAGTAGCGGTTTCTCTGGGCCCGGCATCACGGGTAGGTCGTTGCCCGACCCGTGTCCCCCGGAGGTCTCGGAAGGTCCGCCCGCGTCGCCCATCTCCAGATGACGACGTGGGCCCGGCCCCGCTTCCACAATGCGCTGGCCCCCGCGGCGACAGTGAGGAGCCGCGTAGCTCAGACTAGCTCTTACCGAAAACTAGGGACACCGGTATAACTCTACCGCCGCACACCCGTATTATTGGCTGTGCCTCACTGCCCCCCCGGTTCTCAGAACCTCCGAGGCCAAGCACCCATCGCTTTCTTGTCGCGGGCGCTCGGGACACCGTCATTAGCCGCTGCGTTGAGCACGGTCTTGCGGTGCTTCTCGAAAGGCTGGCGGTCCAGGATCTTCGTGAATATGTCCGCCGTGTTCTCCTCGGTCCCGAGGTACTTAACAGTCACCATCCCGGCGCCGCGCATCTCCCGCAACTTGAACAATTTGCGATCAATGTGACGCGTATGCTGCGCCGAACTAAAGCGATGGCACAGGTCGTGGGCTCCCTTGTTGTCGGTCTCCACGCACACTGTCTCGTCGCACTCGTAACCGATGAACTTCAGCAATTGCATCATGTAAATCAACTCGATAGCACAAGCCGCCAGAGCCACCAGCTCCGCCTCGGTTGTCGACATGGAGATGCAACCCTGCCGCTGGCAGCACGTCGCAATAGCGGCGCCGCCGAGGAAGATGCAATAGCCCGTAGTCGAGCGTGTCGCACGCCAGTTTGCGTCGGCACGGGCGTACAGCCGCCGCGCGTTGGGCACGTGCTTCGAGAACGTGACTCCCAACTGCCGTGTGCGCCCGAGGTACACCAGCACTCTCACTGCACAAGCGAGCAGCGCTGCCGTCGGAAACGTCAAACAGCATCCTAACAGGTCCATTGCAGCGCTGATTTCCGGCCGATACTTCACGACGTGCCTCAGAGAGCCACAGATCGAGTTGTATTCAGTGTACAGCTCGGGGTCAGCTGACGTCCGCGTCAAACACGCCTCCTCGTAAGCCTTTACCAGGTCATCGTTTGCCGGCGTGAAGCTCCACGTTGCAGGATACTTTGCCAAGTCGATCTCGTACCGTTCCAACATCGAATCGATGTACGTCGTAGCGCGAATAGTGAGCACGTCTCGCTCCTTTGAGAGGAAACGGTTGGCCCCCAGAAAATAATCTTCCGGCGGGTCCTGCTCGCTGTACTTCACGTCGAAGCGTTGCGAGAGCTTGTCCATGATTTCCTCTGCGCCTTCCTGCCCGTCCTTATCCGGGCTCCACCGCACCTGTCCGTCGTCGACGTAGACACAGTTCACCACGCGCCCTTCATGCGATTGGCATTTCTCGCGGTCGCCGAAGGTTTTTGAGTAGACGCACGGTTCCTGCGGACAACGCTCCATTCCCAGCGGCTCCACGGACTTCTTGTCAACCTCGGTCGAAGATGATCCCGCGGTGCACGCGACCACGTCCGCGTGCAAGGTCTCGCTGGTGCTCACCGGCCCCAAAGTCGCGGCGCCGTCCCCTTTGGTGCAGAAGTCGTTGAACGTCCTGTTCCAAATGGCACCGGCGTCGGCCTGACCGTACAGCGGGCTCATCATTAGCCACAAGATCTCCACACCCTCCTCGTTGTGTTTGCGAAACCCAGGAGGAGGTCGCGCCACAACCTGCTCCGATTCCTTCTGAACGCCTTGTGGGTAAGCGGAAGGAACGTCGTACGACCGATGGTGCCACCGGTTGATGGTAGACACAGCGTCGACGCCGGTCATCGACGTGTTGCGCACGACCGGTGCGTGAGACTGATTTTGGTCGACCGCATAATGACGCTTGTGAAGGTCTCCTCGCAGAACGGCCCGCCCTTTCAGTTGTTTGATTGTCCGATCGGCGTTTCTTTTTGCGCGTCCGGTCCACATGGTGTCCACGACCTTCCAACCTTTGATTTTCGGGTCGGTCGCGAGGATCTCCTGCACTGCGCCGGTCCGGTACAGGGCGGCCACCTCGATGTCCTTTGGCTCATCCCACTCGGGCCCCACCATCTCTCTCTCGCCATAGATGTCGGGGGCAGTTTTGGCCTTTGACACCATCATGAGAGAACCCATGTCGTCTTCGGGAATATAAAACGCTGTGCCATCCATCTCGTCTTCGAACATCTCCCAAGCACGAAACTGCGGCGCGCCGGGCATAGTCAACGACACGACCTTGCGTTTCCGCCGCGCGTTCAGCGCATCCTCGTCGCGACCCTTAGCTCGATCATTAGCCCGCTCCATCATCTCGTGCGCGGCGCACTGCGCCGTGGCTCCTGCATCGACCAACCTCTTGGCTGTGTCATTGGCACTACCGTAGCACGGAGAGTAGAGCTGATCGAGAGGCGTCACGACGAAACCGTGACACGCTGCATCGAGCGTGGCTGCTGCGTATGCCTCCCGAATCAACTCCACCTGCGGCGACTGCGCTCCATACGCCTCGACCATCACTGTGTGATCGGCGGCGATTGAAGCAGCGCGTTGCACGGTCACATCGGCTCCGAGGTACTCTTGCCGCACACGCTCGTCTAACGCGTCTGCCATTGCCATGGTGTTGCCGGCACTACCGAGCATTGCCAACTGTCCGAAACGTTCGGCCTCCCCCTCAAGGTTGATGTGCAACCTTTCTACGTCCGGGACCCCTTTGGAACATCCGCCTACTGCGTTGTACCCAGCCTTTGCGGCCGAGACGTACCTCGCCGCGAGCATGCTAGGTGAATACCGCTCGGGCTTCTGGCGTTCGCGTTGCGGCCGCGTCGGTTCTTTGAGCGGATCGGCATTTGCTGCATGCGGCACCGTGTTGTGGTTCGGCACTGGCTGCGTCTCCAACGGCGTTGCTTCCGGCGCGGGCAACGCTTCCGGCAAAGGCATCGGCGTCGTCTCCGCGGGAGAGGGCGTGGGTTCCGGCAATGCAATGAGAGGCTGCGCTGACTCGACGGGTTCCATGGGAGTGGCGTTTGGGCCTCCGACGGGGCCGGTCACTTCAGAGACGATCGACTCGGCGGGCACGGGTTTGAGTGTGCTCATCCGACGCCACACGTCGTAGAACCTCTGCCCTTTCGCATCGGTAGCGTTGACGAACCGGCACTTAACCCATTGCTTGTTCTTGTTTTGGCCGACGATCTCCACCTCCCAACCCTGACCGCCGTGCTCTTCACACACGTAGTCGGGCCATTGCTCGGCAGGAATTAGCATGCGAGGTTTGGCTATGGGTATCACGGGTGCTGGTGGCAGCGTGGCCGGCGCGTTCGCTGAGGCACCCCCCCCGCTTGAGGCTTGGGTGGTGCTCTCCTCCTCGACCGGCTCTGGTGCAAATCCCGTGATCCATTCGAGCTTATCCTCGACCTCCGACACGCCTCCGGTCGTCTCGTTCAAGTCTTGCAACCCGCTGTCGGCCGTTTTGACCGTCTCCGCCGGCTGGCCCTTGACGGGATCACGCCCTTCGACGACGTCCTTCTCGGTCTCATTTTGCAGCGTTCTAGCCGCAAACGGAATATTTTCCTCCGGAATTTTCCACCCCCCCCCGGCTGCACGCTGCAGACCGGGAAGGCACCATGCGACGCACCTGACGCTGTCCGTCACGACCTCGCTGTTGGTAACCGGGTCGTAACAGATGTGCCCGGGTCTCGGCTTGTCCGCCCCCATGCGCTCAAACGCTCCGGTTGCCGCACCCCGGTACCCGAAGTACAGACATCGCTTGGATTGCTCGCCAACTTTGTTGACAAGGGTTCCACTGGGGAGCCGTGGCGCAATGGTTGGGTAGCAAAGGCAGCCGAATGGTCGCCGGTACGTGCCGTTGACCTTGTCTCCGAGGAGCCGTCCCAGTGGACACTGGTGCGGCGGCTCTCTAGAAGGCAACAGCGCGCGACCGTCCTGCGCATAATCGAAGGCGTAATCATGGAAACTGTCCGGCAACTGAGCGTCCGAAAGCAACACTCGCACGGTCTTGTTCATGACACGGAAGTCCGGTTCTACCGCGTTGGTGCGTCCCCGGCCCGGTACAGTGGTGCTGATGCGAATACTGTGCTTCCGCGCCAGCGTGCCCACGCCGCCGCTCCGCAACTCTGGAGCGCAATCGCAGATTATCCAGCTGATCGGATTCCCCGTGGAGTTGTAATAGCTCAGGCAGAGTTCCACTGCTTCTGGCGCGTCGGACTTATTTTTGATGGCTACCGACATGAAGTGGTTCTTGCCTCCCACGAGCTTTGCTCCCAGCCGGTTCTTGCTGCCCGAATACATGCCTGGGACCTGTGCATGCCACACGTCGATGTACATCAGCCCCGGGCTGTCGGGCAACGAACCGTGCGGCCCGATCTGCGGCGCCTCACCTTTGAGGCACGCGTCGCAAGGGCTTTCCTCAGGGCCGACCTCCTCCATGGCTTTGACCATCCACGGCTCTGCGTCCTTCCAGGCCTCACAAATGTGCTTTAGTCTTCGTCTCTCGCTGTGGTTTCCGATGCGATGAAAGAACTTTCCGTCCACTGAATCCTTGGGCAGCCTCTTGCCGTGAAGCACGCCCGCGACCATCGCTGTGATCTCACCTCGGTCGACGGCAACGCCGAGTGAGCCCAACCAACCTTTTACAACGGTCGCGATCCACTCGCACAACCTCGACGAGTAAACCTCGGTGCCGGCCGTGAGATAGACGCCTTTGTCGTCGGTGCCACGGATCGGTCGGTGAGTGCCCTTGGGGTGCCTGCACCTCTTATTTTTGAAGATCGCCTCGGCGAACGGCGCTGCGTTCCCGGAAACGAGAAAGGCTGTCGCTTTGGGACCCGTGCTCACCGCTCGGGCCGGATCGTCGAGCGCCGTGCACTGATCGATCACGAACTCGACGGCGTCCGTCATTTCTCGAAACTCCTTCCAAGTTGGAAATGCGAACATGTAAGCGTGCAGCTCGCAGCCCGGGATTGCGTCGTTCGAGCCCGCGGCGCGCGAGCACGGCGTCTCCGCGAGCGCCATGCCGCCGTGCGAGCAGCACGCGAGGCACACCTCGGCGGCCGCTTTAGTCATGAAGTTTGCCGCTCGAACCGACTCCGGAAGATTCCCGTCTGCGTCGCGAAACCCCATGATGTTATTGAGATCGCGGGGTGGCTTGCCCGGGTTTCCTTGCGCATCCGGCTGGTGATGAGCCGCGCTAAACGTGCGACAATCGGTCTGTGTGATTACGGCCTTACAGCGAGGCGACGAAGCAGCTGCAACGAGCATCTCGGCCACTATGGCGCTCGTCATGTCGTTGATCACCCCTCGACGGCACGTATCCACAGTGGCCACTCGAATGGTATTAGTGAGGTGGCTCTCGATGTCGCCGGGACGAGGGTCGCCGCCGGCCAGGTTTAGAACATAGTCGCCGTCGGGCGGTATGCCTATGGCTTCCATCGTAATTGCCGCCATAGCCGACCAAATCTTCTCGGGGTTCATTTTGTACCCAATTGGCCGAATGAACAGGACGCTGCGATTGAGCAAGCTCACCCTCACGCCGTTGGGGTATTGCATATAGCCATCCACGCCCCATGCCGGTACGACGATTTTGACGCCCTGCTCCAATGACGCTTTGCACCCGGCTACCAGGATGTATGCGCACTTCTTGTTCAGAATTGAATGGTTGGCGCGATACACTCCGATCCCTGTGGGTTGCGGGTAGCCGGTAGGCACGGGCGTCGCCATTTGCCCTTTGTACTGAGTTTTCATTCCGCCGTTCACTCCTTGCACGTCGGACGGATCGTAGTAGATAGACCCCGGGGTCATCTGCAATTCATTGTTAGCCATGTCCGTCCCCGCGCCCGTGTCGTTGATTTGCAGCACACGGTGCTCTGCAGGCAGCTCCTCGGGTGGCTCATTTCCGCCAAGAAGCTCGAGGTATGCCTGTCGTGCTTGCCGTTCGTCCAAATAATCGGCTCGCGGCGTGCCCGTCGCTAGGCTCGGCGGCGACGGCGGTGGCGACGGCGGTGGCGTCGTTGACCGCGCCGAGCGCGCGAATTGCTGCAAGTCGCACGCCCTCCCGCCCTTCTCGAACGAGTTCGTCGCGTTGGAAACGACCACGATCTGAGTAAGGGGCGCGTGAGCGGAAGCACCCTTAGCGTACCAGCCCGGCGATGCGACCGTTCCAAACTCAACGGCGTGTGTCCCTCTGAAGAAGAAGAGAATAAGCAGAATCAGCACCAATGAGATCGCCTGGCAATGTTGCCGCCAGAGTTGCCACGCGGCGTGCACTGCGGCGAGCACGGTGCTCACAGTCGGTCGTGAGGTCTGCGTCGCGGCACATGCGCCGAGAACGCCCATTGTGGACGCGCATGGCTGCGATTTCGTGACCCAGTACCCGAACAACGCCGTGATGATCGCGATCGCCAACACGCCTATCAGTGGCATGACCGCCTTCGCCGGGTTGTCCGTCTGCGTTTCAACCGTCCTCGGCTCGCCGCGTTGCGGAATCTTTCTG
>NHEC01000051.1 GCA_002171655.1 Planctomycetes bacterium TMED75 | reverse complement strand
ATAACGTCAGAACCAATGTCCGCAGCGAAGTTGGACTCTGGTAATCCTTACCAACTCTCAATCCATACACTTCAAAAGGGGGGCTTTGCCCCCCTTTTTACTTGAAACATCCTCACTTTCCTCTCACATTCTGATCCACACATTGGCAATCACCTGCATCATCCACTCGGTCGTGATGTCGAGGAACTGGTCTGCGCTTTGACACTGGTCGAGCTGAGGCCCGCCATTGAAGGCCTGTCTCGACATTGAACGCTTCATATGAGCTGCAACAGAGCACCTACCTACAGGCCTGAAGTCTCATCCAGGCAGCAATCCACGTTTAATCAATGGCTGCAGATCAGCGATACGAAGCCGCCCATCCGCTTCAACCACAGTGCCACGATTGCGCAGCTTGCTCAGAGTGCGGGAGGCCGTCTCCCTGGCCAGTCCAGCCAGCAGAGCAATCTCCCGTTGGGCCAGTGGCGGGATCTCACCTTGCGGGTCCTGCCCAGCCGAACTTTTGCGGGCGAGATAAGCCAAGGCATCAAGCAGGCGGGTGGTGGCATCGGCACTCTGAAGCGCAAAGCGCTGATTGAGATCACGCAGACGAGACGCCTCTAATCGCGCCAATGCGAGAGCAAACGAGGCCTGCTGTCCGAGCAGAGACGCAAAAGGCGCCGACCGCATCTTGAGCAGATGCAACGGCGTGAGCGACACCACATCGGCCGAACGCGAAGCTCCATCGAGAGCGGCCATTTCGCCGAACACATCGCCTGGACCTAGAAGCGACATGATCACCTCATCACCATCGGCGGTGTAGGTGCGCACCTTGGCCACCCCGTCACGAATCAAGAACAACGACTCACCCCAGTCCTGTTCCATCACGATCACCTGATCCACCTGGTGGCTGGTCTCCCGATGCCGATCCAGCAGGAGAATGCACTGTTCTTCGACCAGCTCAGCGAACAGGGGCATGGCCCCGAGATCCTCAGGCGTGAGCGCGGACATAATTCAGAGCAGAATGACCAGAGAGGCCCAGACAAGCTTGCAGGCGAAATGCAGAGCCTGGTCGCAGGCAAGGGAGAAGCGAAGACAGGACTTCAGCCAATCAATGATGGCGTGCAAAATCAGCTCAGCCAGTCCCAACAAAGGAATGCCCGTGATCAGGGCAACGGCCAAGCCATGGGTAGCGGAATGAGCAATCAGCCACCAGCGCCAATTGAGGGTGACATCGTTCCCCGGCACTTTCTCGAGCGCCATCCGATCAGACTGAAGAGTGAAATCGCAAACGAGGTGCGCCAGCACCAGCGAGATCAATAGATCTGTAAGGGTGATTGCTACCAAGCAACGTCGATTCGTAACGCTACGGCAATAGGCGCGATGCCTGATCAGCCAAAAGCGGCCAGCATGCCGGGAACGGCTCCACCGCCACGCATGGAGAGCGAGAACCGACAGCTCAGCCTGATGCGTGATCGCCTGCGGATGCTTCTTGGCACCCATCTCGCCACGCTCAACCATCAAACACTCGTGGCAGCGGTGGGCGATGTGGTGATCAAACAGGACGCTCCGGCCGAACGGGTGCTGCTGGTGCGAACCGGGGAATTGCAAGTTGAGCGCTGCGAAGCAGGTGGCACGCCTCAGGTGATCGCACGCATCGGTCCCGATGAGTTGGTGGGTGAAATGGCATTGATCGGCGATCAACACCACAGCGCGACCGTCACGGTGAGTCGCGGTCCGGCCGAGATCCTGGTGGTGCAGTCAAATGATCTGCTGCAGGCTGCGATCTACGACAGTGACCTGGTCATGGAACTGCTGGCCCTAAGCAGCAGTCGCTGCCGTCAAACAAACAGAAACCTGACCTTGATCCTGGAAGCTCTGGAGGCTTTGGATCAACAGCATTCCTCCGCCCTGGAACGCTGCTGCAATGAACTAGAGCGCGGCTGTAATCCAGCCCTCTTCAGCGCAGCACGACGGTTGAAAGGACTAGCGAAGGCATCGGAAACGCCGTGAAAGGGCCAAGCCATCTCCGTTGGATTCGCCGTCATGGCGCGACGCTGCTGCTCAGTGGATTGGTCGCGACTGCCGGAGGGTTCGGCCGGGATTGGTTGAGCCGCATAGACCTGCGCTTTGCCGGCTGGGTTCAGGAGACCCGTGGCCCTCGGAGCGCACCAAACGATGTGGTGATCGTGGCCATCGATGACTTCAGCCTCCAGCAAGCGGCCAACGCCGACCTCAGCGAAGACCCTCTACTTCAACGCCTGAACCAATGGCCCTGGCCCAGAAGCGTGCACGCGAGGGTGCTGAACCGTCTGTTCGAAGCGGGTGCCTCCACAGTTGGCTTTGATCTTCTGTTCGAAGCACCCAGCAGCCATGGGACGGCCGACGATGCAGCGTTTGCCACGGCCTTACGGCGCCATCGCGACCGGGTGGTCCTGGGCGTGCAAGTGCTGAGCAGCCGCGGCCCCGTGGCAGGCATGTCCATGTTGGATCTCACGCCGAGCCTTCAATCAGCGAGCAAGCCACTGAACCGAGGCCTGCTCAATGGATCTCCTGATGGGGACGGAGTGATCAGGAAGCGACCTGGAAACAGCGCTGTGGAGATGCGCCAGCACTTGGGCTCAGCCGTACCGGACGGGCTCGCGGTGGCGTTGCTCAAGCGGCAGGACGCCGAGGTCGACCTCAAGGCCAGGCCATCCGACCTGTTGGATCCCTACGGACCTCCTGGAACGATTCCAACACTCTCGATCTGGGAAATTCTCGACGCGAACGCCTTCACCGCGATCAAGAGCAGTGGCCTGATCACCGATACCACGGTTCTCGTGGGACCGACGGCAGCTGTGTTTCAAGACCTCCATCCAGCCGTCTTCTCAGGTGCACAAGGCATGCCTGGCGTGGAATTGCATGCCACGGAAGTCGCCAACCGCCTTGAAAATCGATCTCTTCGCTGGGTGCCTGCGCCACCGGGCTGGAATCTATTGGTGGCGATGATTGTGCTCTTTGCAGGCATTGCAGCATCACGCCTGGAACGCCCCCTCCCTCGCCTTGGATTGCTCTTGGCAGCCTCGGGGATCCTCGTTATGGCGGGCGCAGGGCTGATCGTGTGGGGTGGTTTGTTGCTTCCTGTTCTGGGCCCCGCAGGCAGCTTGGCGCTGACAGGCATTGTCTCCAGCACCGACGCGACAGTTCGTCTGCAATGGCAACGACGAAGGCTGCGACGAACACTGGGTCGTTATCTCTCTCCCGCAGTCGCCGCAGAAATCGCCGATCAGCCCGAGGAGGCGGATCAACTGTTAGGCGGGAAATTAATGGATGTGGTGATCCTGATGAGCGACATCCGTGGATTCACGGCGTTCACCCAGGCGATGACCGAACAGGGCAAGGTGAAACAGCTTGTCGATCGTCTTAATACCTATTTCAGCGAGGTGGTGGATGCTGTGCACTCAGAAGAAGGCACGGTCGACAAATTCATCGGAGATGCGGTGCTCGCGGTGTTTGGAGCACCACTGCAGAAAACGCGCCGCTCGAACGTGCTGGCTGCAGTCAAAACAGCGATCGCACTGCAGGAAAGACTCGCTGATCTCAATCGTGCCTGGATTGCTGAAGGGCAACAACCCTGGAATCAGGTTGTGGTCCTCAGCTACGGCTGGGTTGTGAGTGGCAACATCGGCTGCGCCAGTCGTATGGACTACACCGTGATCGGCGATGCAGTGAACACAGCCAGCCGATTGGAAGCGATTGCCAAGCAATGTGGTCAGACGATTGTGATCAGTTCTGCCGTGGCAGAACAACTACCCGACGACTGGCCCATGCTGGAACTAGGGACATTTCCGATCCGTGGCCAGCATGATCAACGAGTGTTCGCACTCATAACTGACACTCGGGAGGACACCCCACCAGACAGAGATCAGTATCAACAATCAGAAGCCGATGGTTGATGCACATGTTCAGGAAGCTGTTGGGGATTGCATTCGCGGCAACTTTTTTGCCAGTTACAGCCTCAGCAGCATCCTTTAACAGTGCCACGATTCGTCGCATCATCGATGGCAGAGAAGTCTTCATTGATCGGCGAGAAGCAACGGTTGATGACACCGCAGACCGTGGTCAGGAGCTCAGCACAGGCAGCAGCAGAGCGGAGGTGCTGTTTGATCGCCGCGCGCTCGGCTTCCTAGGGAACAACAGCTTGATCCGCCTCGGAGACGACTGTTTTCGTCTGGATCGCGGACAGGTTCTGATCAATGGCCCCAAAAACACCTGTCTGGGAACAAAAGTGCTGGGAATACGAGGCACCACCTACGTGCTGAGCGTGAAGGACGATGGCAGTTATGAGCTGGCGGTGCTGAGCGGCGAAGCCACCGTGGGGGACGCTGTTGAGACTCCCGAAAACGAAAACACGCCGGACATCCTCTCGATGTATCCGACATTGAATCCAGTGATCGGCTTTGGGTCGAGTGCCTGGGGAAGCAACAGCTCTGGGGAATCATTGGGTGAAGCCGCAGGGCTGATCCTCGGTGATGCCTCGGTATTCGTACCCCTCAGCCAGAGCATGGGTAACAATCTTCTTTACAGCTACTCAACTGCCAGCAGCAACTTTGATGGGGCTTGGGGTGCAAGCACCGAGCTGGGATACAAATGGTTTAACCCCGATAACCGAAGCATCAGCTCCTTGTTAGTCGGTTACGACGGCTGGGACGGGGCTGGCTGCTTCCAATCTCAGTTGGCCTTGGGAGGACTATGGCAGCAAGGACGCTGGCAGTTCGGAGTCACGGGCGGCATCCCACTGGATCAGTGCGCCAACAATCTGGGGTTCGCCATCGGCCAAGTGGGCATCCCCGTGGCTGATGTGGGTGACCAATCCATCACGTTGTCACTGTCTCCCTATGTGCTTCGAGGTATCGGCGATTCCTATGGAGGTGGTCGCATTGGCCTGAATGTGCCCATCGGTGATCAGGTCACACTCTCCACCTATGGCCAGTACGACGAACTCCTCGACACCGTCGTAGGTGGTCAAATCAGCTATCGCTTCGCGACGAACAGCGGGTTTGTGAACGATCCGAATCGTCGACCTCAGAGACCGTCATCACCATTGCCATGGCAGGCCAGCGAGTTCAACACCGGCAGGCCAATGCAAATTGCACTCAACAGAAGCCGTGGCACTACACCCACACAACCGAGAACGAACACAACGCCAATTGCCAACACAAACTTCAATAACCTAATCAGCGAGGCAGACACGATCGTTCGCCTGAAAGCTGGCGAAGAGGCCACATTCAGTTCGGACGGAGTCCTGCTGAGTCAGGGAATGATGAGCCAGGAAAGGTTTTCGCAACTGATCATCGAAACCATGAGTGGACAGAACCTGCTGCCAGAAAGCAATGTGATCAACCTCATTTATCAACAGCTTTATGGCCTGCCGGACCGCACGCTGCTGTCCATTCTCGGTTCTGACTGGCTCATTGCAGCCAGAACGCCATATCCACGCCTTCGCGGTGCCAACAATCTCGTTGTACCCAACAACAAACTTCCCAAAGAAGAAGACAGCGTTGAAGAGCCCGAGGAAGATATCGCGGACGTAGATGAACCTGAACCTGAACCTGAACCTGAATCCATTCAGCTGACGTATGTCTGCCGAGCGACTGGGGGCAACCCTGATTTCCCTTACTTCACAGGCGGAACAACTGGCGGGACACTTTCGGACGCTATTCGCTTCCAAACAACCTCCCGATCTGAGGCATCCTGCAGCGGCAGAGGAGCCGGATCAGAGGGCCTTGAACCAACAAGTCCGCAGTTCTTGACATAAATAAAAACCAAGAGAGAACAGACAAACTCCGATCAAACTTGACCAAAGAATATAAAACAATTGCTGCGCAATAGCAGCTCATTAGTGCATAAAGGCGAAATCATCACCTTCTCCTCATCCTATGTGAACAGCAGAGGTGAAGCGTTGAATACCTTGACGGCTAATCATTGATCGAGATTTCTAATAAGTAGAATGAAGCTCTTTTTGAGGAGCTGTTAAAGCAGCATTCAAGGAAAAACAGTCGCGCCAACAGTTGAGACACGCCATCTCATCTCACACTGCATTCGATGCAAAAGCGGTTGAAAAGATCCAAACATTGAATTTCCAATTGCTTCAGGCTCTACTCGCCTTAGCATTCCTCACTAGAGAGGCTAGTGTGACTATATACAGATGCACCCTTCCTTGATGATTACCAGGCCTGAGATTGAAGCGGCAGGCATCGCTTCAGGAACCGACAAAGTTACCCAACATGGTTATCAACGATTTTACGCGCAATTTTTGTCTGAATTTGACGGCAACGACTCCATAGTTGAGATAGGTTTCGGGAAAGGCAATAGTATTCCATTTTGGAAAATGCTCTATCCCTCCGCATTCCTTTATGTAGTGGACAAGAATGTTGTCGCCAAAGGCGATGGCTTTGAGGTTATGAGATGCGATCAGTCTTCAAAAGATCAGCTAGCAAGCTTCGCAAGCTTTTTGTGCGACAAGAGTGTCGGATTTATCATTGATGATGGATCGCATATTCCAGAACATCAGCTGTTGACTTTTAACAACTTGTTTGGTGTTTTAAATAGCGGAGGAGTGTACATCATCGAGGACATCGAATGCTCCTACTGGAAAAGGGGCACTTGCTATGGCTATCCGACTGAATATGGCCTGGAATCTTCCAAGTCTTTGATCAGACAATTTTTGCAACTTTCAAACTGGATAAATCGAGAATTTTTATCCTCCTCTGAGCTGAATGATTTGAAGAATAGCCTTGAGGATACCGGCTTTAACCTTAATGTGCTGACGGATGTCGCAAGTGTGTCTTTCGCGCACAACTGCGTAGCAATTCGCAAAGGACTTCTTAGTGATCAAACTTATTCAAGTCGCCCATATCTACATTCGGACCGTATTTAATAATCTAAACAGATAATTTCAACCTTGCCCCTACTGTTGCTGCATTATTTCGAGAATCGCGACATGCCAGCGTCCACTGTTTTACATTGAAGCAGCCAAATCCGATAACACCAAACGTCGCCAAACCAACTACCGCTTAATGCTGAGCCTTGATTCCTTAGTGACATTCGAGCGAAAGAAGAGCAGAGTCTGGTGATCTTGAATGCAGAACTCCGCAGCTTTTAGCACAAACACATGTCAAAATACTGCGAATAGCCTTCGCACAAATTTTACCAACGGAAACAGATTGTGGCTGCACTAACGACTGCGAAACTTTCCATCAAATTGTCCAGAATTATCAATTAGGCCAAGCTTTGAACTCACGATGATGCGATGATATGAATAGCTTGATAATTGATCAACAGTTTCGAAAAACAGACTCAAGTTCTGCTCGAGCAGCTGTTAGGGCCGCATCCAATGAGGCCCCATCTCTGCCACCAGCCTGAGCCAGGTTGGGACGCCCACCACCGCCGCCGCCGCAGAGCTTGGCGATGCCACCAATGAACTTACCGGCCTGGAGCTTGGCAGCAATCACGTCTTTCCCGAAGGCCGCCACCAGAATCACCTTGCCCTGATCGGCAGGGTCCGGAAGACCGCCGATCACCACCGCACCACCATCACCGAGCTGATCAGCAAGGCTCTGCGCAGCCCCCTGCAAACCAGAGCCGTCCACACCATCGAGGCGTTCCACTAGCAACTGAAAGTTGCCAACGGCGACTGCTTTAGCGGCCAACGCTGCTGATTTGGCTACAGCCAACTCGGCCTGGGCCGCAGCCAGGGCCTTGCCGGTGGCCTTGAGCTCGTCCTGCAAAGCCGATACCCGTTCGATGATCTCGCCGGGTTGGGCTTTGAAGCGCTCACCCAGCTGCT
>NHEC01000050.1 GCA_002171655.1 Planctomycetes bacterium TMED75 | reverse complement strand
ATTGATTCGTCCGCTGCCAACGATGTAGATGCTGTAGTCGGTGCGAAGACGATCGACCTGTTCCGCGTTCAAGCCGCTGAAGGAGAACATGCCGTTCTGCGGCAGCAGAAATGAGAAATCATGTCCGCGCCCACTGTGCTTCATCCCCTCGACAAACTTTGCACGCAGGTCATGGATGCGAGTACGCATCCCGGACAATTCTTCCTGCCACAGCTTCGTCAGCTTCGGGTCATCCAGAATGGCTGAAACGATCGTCGCTCCGTGGCGGGGGGGATTGCTGTAGTTGCAGCGAACGATCGTCTTGAGCTGGCTCATGGCCGCGTTGGCGGCCCGTTCATCTGCGGCAACCAGGGAGATTGCTCCGACGCGTTCGCTGTAGAGACTGAAATTCTTGGAGTACGAACTGCAGACGATCGCTTCCGGATTCCTTTCCAGGATCGCATGCAATCCGAAGAGATCTTCCTGCAAACCACGGCCGAACCCCTGATAGGCAAGATCCACGATGGGCAGCAGGTGCTTCGCTGCGAGTACTCGTGCGATCTCCGTCCACTCCTCGGGAGTGGGGTCCATCCCGGTCGGATTGTGACAGCAGCCGTGAAGAAGAATCGCGTCGCCGGGTTCGCATTTCTCTTGCAGGTCATCGATCATTCCTGACAGGTCGAATGAACGCCGATCCTCGGTCAGGTAGCGATAGGTTTCCATCGGTACCCCCTCGGCCGCAAACACTTGCCGGTGGTTGGCCCACGTCGGGTCAGGAATCCAGAGGCGAATGGGCGCGAGCTGGCTCGACAGGAAAGCGGCGGTGATTCGAAGGCCCCCCGTTCCCCCGGGGCTCTGGATGATGGCGGTTCGTGCGGGCTCGATCTCGGAGCCGAAAATCAGCCGTCCCACGTGGGTGCAGTATTCGGCGGCCCCGCTCATGAGCAGGTACTTCTTGGTGTCCTCTTGTTCGAGAATCCGATGTTCGGCCTTCTTGACGCATTTCAGGATCGGCGTGTGCCCAGTGGGATCCTTGTACACCCCCAGGGTGAGGTTCATCTTCTGGGGGTGGGGGTCGGCAAGAAACGCTTCGTTGAGCCCCATGATCGCATCCGCGGGTGCGGTTTCGATGGATTGAAAATGCAATGAGGTCGATGGAGTGTCGGATGGAGTCATGGTGTTTCGCAGCAGAGTTTGGGTGTCTCAGCGTCTGGTGGCAGCGTTCGTTCGCAAGACTGCTCAACGGATCGATGCTCCACCAGCCACTTCTGGATGACCGTCGATGGTACAGACTTTTCCCTGGAGGTTGAATTCAACGTACGCCACCGGAATGTCGAAACCTCGTTGAGGTGCCTGGTTCCTCGGCGGGATACTCCACTGTGCGCGAGGGCACTCCATAAAAAAACAGAGCACCGTTGTCGGCGGTGTTCTGGTCAAACAACTTTTCTGGGTACCTTCTGGCGCAGTGCCGAAAGGTCAGCTGTTTCTGAGCGCGCTCGAACAGCTCAAGGCGCTCAGCTCAGCGTGAGATCAGCGACGTCGATCCTGACGTGCTTCTGCCTCGTTGATCTTGAGGGGTCGACCACCCAGGTCGGTACCGTTGAGAGCTTCAATGGCCTTGTGGCCGTCTTCATCTGCGATTTCGATGAAGCCAAAGCCACGGGAGCGGCCGGTTTCTCGATCGAGGATGACACGAGCGCTCTGGACGGCGCCAAATTGACTGAAGAGGTCGGAGAGTTCCTGGTCGCCAGTCGTGAAAGGGAGGTTGCCCACGTAGATATTCATAGAGTCACCTAAGCTGAAAATGTCGCAGGGTCAGTTTGAAGTTTCACGAGTCGCCTCTCTGCGACGGCAGTCGACTCGCTTGAGATCCGGCACAGCCGGCGGGCACATGGTACAGCAAGCTGAGTCGCATCACCTTCTTTTGGTGCGGGGTTTCTCATTGTTGCTCCCGGCTCCTCCAGGTTTCCCTTGTCAGGCGCTCTCACAGGGGATTCCCCGTTTCTTTTCCGTGCTTGGTCGAGGCATCCTGCAGTACGCTCACATGTGAATTGCATGCAGAGAGCACGTCCTCACTGCACTCGTTCTCCCGGTATACACCCCCATCGAGTGGTCTTCCAGAGGCACCGTTGAGATCTCGCTCAGGCGCCGCCGGGTTCGTGGCCGCCTCCACGCCGGTCGGACATCCATGAGACACGGGTTCTTTGGGATCGTGTTCCTCGAGTCTGGCTTACACTGTCGCCATGCGAAAGACAGCGATCATTGCAGCGTTCCGAACCCCGATCGGTCGATACGGCGGCGCTCTCGCCAGCGTTCGTCCTGACGACCTCGCCGCCCACGTACTTCGGGCGGTCCTCGAGCGTACCGGGATCGACCCGGCTCTGATCGACGACATCTACTTCGGAGCGGCGAACCAGGCGGGTGAAGACAATCGCAATGTGGCCCGCATGGCGGGACTGCTGGCGGGACTGCCCGAAACCGTTCCCGGCGCGACCGTCAATCGCCTCTGTGCCTCGGGGCTCGAGGCGATCAACATCGCCGCCCGCATGATCGAAGCAGGCCACGGCGATGTGTTCCTTGCTGGTGGTGTGGAGTCGATGAGTCGTGCTCCGTATGTTCTCGGCAAGTCACCAACCGCCTACGGTCGAACCCAGGAACTCTACGACACCTCGATCGGTTGGAGATTCGTCCATCCGCGGATGAATGAGATGGGGCATACCGATCCGCTGGGGATCACCGCGGAGAACGTCGCTCGTGAATACGGCATCAGCCGAGACGACCAGGATCAGTTTGCCTTCCAGAGCCAGCAGCGTTGGGCGGCGGCGCACGAAAAGGGACTCTTCGCCGACGAACTCGTGTCGGTAGAGGTTCCCCAGCGAAAGCGTGATCCGATCGTGGTGGATGTTGATGAACACCCTCGGCCGGAGACCACCATGGAAGGTCTGGCACGATTGCGTCCGGCTTTCGCCAAGGACGATCAGGGTACGGTGACCGCGGGCAACGCTTCCGGAGTCAACGACGGCGCTGCGGCGTTGCTGCTGGTGGAATCAGAGCGTGCTGAAGCGCTTGGTTTGAAACCACTTGCGTACGTCGGTGCCAGCGCCTCCGCGGGGGTTGAACCCGCTTCCATGGGTATCGGGCCGGTCCCTGCAATTCGCAAGGTGCTCCAGCGATCTGGACTCCAACTGGATCAGATCGGGCTCATCGAACTCAACGAAGCGTTCGCTGCCCAGTCGGTCGCCTGTTGCCGCGAACTCGGACTCGATGTCGAGCGTGTCAATGTGAATGGCGGTGCGATCGCACTCGGTCATCCACTTGGCTGCAGCGGTGCTCGCCTGGTGACGACCCTCGTCCATGAGATGAAACGTCGCGACGTCCAGTATGGACTGGCTTCCCTGTGTGTCGGGGTGGGGCAGGGTCTGGCAACCGTCTTCGAACGGGCGTGAGTCCCGGGCACGCGTGCTCATTCCGGGATCACGGCATCCTGGCGATCTTCTCGAAGCCCTCACCGCATGCGTTGACCAGAGCGTCGATCTCAACTTCGGTCATCGGGGTCGACATCATTGCGGTACAGGTGTTGATCATGATGAACCCTGACTCAAAGAGATGATCGAGTAGTGCGGTGAGCCGATGGTTCTCATCCGGGGAAAGGAACGCCTCGCGGAAGTTGCGTGGTGGATGTTCCTTCATGTGTACACGTACGATCGAACCGCACCCGGTCACGCAAGCGCGCGCCTCGGTCGCCTTCGCGGCTTCGGTGATTCCGCGACTCGCGCGTTCAGTGAGTGCATTCAAGCGTTCGACCGCTGGTTCATCGAAGTCCTTCATCGCGGCCATCCCCGCCACCATGCTGATCGGATTCGCGGAGAACGTTCCGGAGTGAGGAAAGCGATAGCGGTCACCGTTGGGGTCCATGACATCCATGATGTCGGCACGACCGGCTACCGCGCCTACGGGAAATCCGCCACCGATCATCTTGCCCATTGCGGTGAGGTCCGCTTCGACGCCATAGGTCATCTGCAGTCCGCCGTAGCTGGACCGGAAGGTGATGACTTCGTCAAGGACCAGGAGCGAACCGTTCTTCCGGGTCCACTCGCGAATGGCGGTGAGAAAATCCCGTTCGATCGGATTGAGTCCCACCCGGTGAGGCATCAGGTCCATGACCACCCCGGCCAGGTTGTCCGCGTTCTCGTCGAGGATCGCAATCGCGCGATCGACGTCGTTGAAGGGGAGGATGACCACGCTCTCGAGTGAGGAGTCCGGGGTGCCGTGGACCAGGGGTACGTTGTTCGGTCGATCGAGGCTTCCCCAGTTCTCGGGTTTGGGGGTCTGGCTCACTTCGGCGTAGTCGTAGCCTCCGTGGTAGGCCCCTTCGATCTTCGCGATTTTCGTACGACCGGTGAACGCCCGTGCGGCCTTGATCGCGACCATGATCGCCTCGGTGCCTGAGTTGACGAAACGAATCTTGCCGAACCCGGGGTTTCGGGAACAGAGGTGTTCGGCGTAGGCGACCTCTGCTTCGGTCGCCATCATGTAGGCGGTCCCCCGTTCAAGCTGTTCGGTAACCGCTCGAATGATGGGGGGGTAGGCGTGCCCGTGAATCAACGAAGCCATGTTGTTCGAGAAGTCGATTCGGGTGGTGCCATCGAGGTCGGTCAGTCTGCAACCTTCACCAAATGCAGCGTAGGCCGGATGCGGTTTGCGCAGCACGGTGTTCCGACTCACGCCTCCCGGCAGGACGTGCTGGGCACGGTCGAAGAGATCGGCGCTGTGTGATTGACTGGAGGTGGGCTTTGATTGGGTGGTCATGGGGGTACGCGCTTTCTACTCGTTCGCCGGCAGCAGGGGTGCGCCGGTGCGTTCCTGAACGGTCTTGAAATCGACTCCGGGGCACAGTTCGGTGACGCGGAATCCATCCGGTGTGACATCGATCACGGCCAGATCGCTGTAGATGCGATCAACCACACCCCGTCCGGTCAGTGGATACGTGCAGGCCTCGACAAGTTTGGGGTCTCCGGTCTTCGTGCAGTGCTGGGTCATCACGAAGACCTGCTTGACGCCTGCCACCAGGTCCATCGCACCCCCGACTGCGGGAATCGCATCCGGTTTTCCGGTCGACCAGTTGGCGAGGTCTCCGGTCTGGGAGATCTGCATCGCACCCAGCACGCTCAGGTCCAGGTGACCACCACGAATCATCGCGAAACTGTCGGCGTGATGAAAGTAGGCGGCTCCGGCATTCGCGGTCACGTGGCGTTTGCCGGCGTTGATGAGTTCGGGATCGCCTTCGCCTTCCGCTGGCGACGGGCCCATCCCCAGCAGTCCGTTCTCGGTGTGGTAGATGAAGGTCCGCCCTTTGGGCACGAACCGTGCCACCAGTTCGGGAATGCCGATCCCGAGGTTGACGTAGGATCCGTTGGGGATGTCCTGGGCAAGTCGCTGTGCCATCTCCTCGCGACTCCAGCCCTTGATCTGGGTGGATTCGCTCATGGGTAGCTCACTCCTTCAGCAATCAGTTCCGATTCATGCACCGGTTCGGCGATCTGCACCACCCGGTCGACGAAGATGCCGGGGGTGACGATGGTTTCAGGGTCGATGTCGCCCGGCTCGATGACTCGTGCTGCTTGGACGATCGTGATCTCGGCGGCGGTCGCCATGACCGGAGCAAAGTTTCGGGCAGTCTTGTTGTAGAGGACATTCCCGTGAGCATCCGCCACGGTTCCTTTGATCAGGGCGTAGTCCGCGGTCAGTCCGTATTCAAGCAGGTATTCCCGCCCATTGAATTCCCGCGGTTCCTTCCCCTCGGCCAGTGGAGTTCCGACTGCAGTGGGGGTGTAGAACGCCGGAACCCCAGCGCCTCCCGCACGAATGCGTTCGGCCAGAGTGCCTTGCGGAACCAGTTCGAGTTCGGTGAACCCTTCGCGGTAGAGCTCGGGGAAGACCGTCGAGTTGAGAGTCTTCGGAAAGGAGCAGATGACCTTGGTGACCCGTCGTTCCTTGAGCAGTGCCGCCAGTCCCACCTGTCCGCTTCCGGTGTTGTTGCTGATGACGGTGAGATCGCTCGCACCCTGGTCGATGAGGGCATGGATCAGTTCGATCGGACTTCCGGCCTCACCGAATCCGCCGATCATGATGCTGGAACCGTCGGCAATGTCGGCGACCGCTTCGGCCGCGCTGGGCAACCGTTTGTCGATCATCTGCAACCGTTTGACTGTGGCATGGAACTCGCGAGACTTGCGGGCGCCTCGCCGGTCTCGGTGAAGCGCTTGTAATCGAAGAGGCCTGCCTCATCGAAAAGCACACGGTCTTCGTAGTCATCGAACCAGACCGCTTCGGGATTGCGCCCGACGATGCAGACCTTGCCTCGATCCGGAGCACTCAGCGCATTGCGCAGAAGCTTGAAGATGACCACACCGTTCTCGCTTCCCGCGAGTCCTGGAATCGGTTCGTTGGTCACCGCGCAGACCTCGGTCTTGCCCTTGTAGTGGGTGATCGAGAGTCGAGCATGATTTTCAACGCCGGACAACGCTCGCTGCGAATCGTTGAGCGTCTTCCATGAGGTCTCGATCGGTACGTTGAACGCCTTGTAGGCGACAATGTCCCGGCCGCAGAAGAAGTAGTGGTTCTCGCCCCCCGCACGCTTGAATTCACGCTGCAGGGTGCGCAGTGCCATGTGGTCGTCGTTGACGTCCTTGATGATCGGCGACTGGTTCTCGACCGTCAGCCAGCCGCGTGAGACCAGGCCTCGCATCGCCTTGCCGGTGGCCGGAACCCACTGGAAGAACCCCTGTTCGTCCTTGATGTAGTTGCCGTCGTCGTCTTTGGCGAGAATCTCGTCGGGGTGTTCGAAGTGGAGCATGAAGTGCAGTCCGACTTCGGGATAGGTCTTGTGGAACTCATCGAGCATCGCCAGGAAGGCGTCATCGAAGCGCTGCGGATAGAAGGCCATCTCCTTGGTACCGATGCGGATCGATTCGATGTCGGATTCGGCGAGAGCCGACAGCCACGAGGCGATCTTCATGTTGTTCAAGACCATCGGGTCCCCGCCGGAAAGCAGGATCTCCCGCAGCTTCTCGCGTCCGGTTTCCGGATGGAGCCCTCCGTTGTCCTTGACCAGCTGGTTGTGCTCCCGGATGTAGGCGGTGATCTCAGGGATCTTGGCCAGGCCCTTCTTCGCGACCGTGCCGTCGTGGCGTTCGACTTCCTTGCGTGCGATCAATTCTTCCCGGTAACAGAATCGGCAGTGCGCGGAACAGGTGGAGACCACGTACATCAGTCCCATCTCGTACTTGTGGAGCAGTCCCTCCACGGGGCTGAAGTCCATTTGGTTGCCGGGATCCTCCGAACCGGTGAGGTCGGTGGTTTCGGCGGCGCTCGGCTTTACGATGCGCTGGATCGGCTTGCTGTTGCGTGCCAGTTCGAAGTAGTGCCGGGTGATCTTCACCGGCATTCTCTTCTCGACATCACGATCGGTTCCCTTGAGCACCTTCAAGCTCACCACTTCATCAGAGGAGTAAAAGGACATCATGTCCTCGGGGGCGCGCTCCTTGAAGAAGGGTGCCAGTCCATTGACGATCTCGCGTTCGTGACGCGTCTCCTCAACGGTTTCAAGGAAAGCCTTTTCTCGGTCAGTTGGGGTGTATTCGGGTTTCTTGCTCACCGTGCGCTCCATTTATGCCGGGGTACGAATTGATGCTTGGCAATCGTTGTAACGAATTGTACAGTATGAATGTTCGCCTGAAACAGTTTATCCATAGAAGGGGTCTGATTTTGTCGATTGAGGAGCGCATAGCGGCGGTCGGGGTTCGCCTGACCCCGACGGAACGGCGCATCGCCCAGACGGTTCTGGGTGATCCTACGCTGCTCGCTTTCGGCACCGTATCGGACCTTGCCTCCCGAGCGAAGACCAGTCATCCTTCGATCGTCCGATTCGCGACCAAACTCGGCTTTGGTGGCTACACCGATCTTCAAGGGTGGGTCAGAAAAGATGTGGCGCACCAGCTGGTCACTCCCGGGCAACGAATTCGACGTCCGGAGGGGCTGGGGACCGACGTCGGCGCGGACATCGAGCAGTCGATTCACAGCTCACTTGCCGTTCTCGACCAGACCAGTGTCGCGCGACTGGCGGAGCCCCTGATCTCTGCCGAGCACCTCTGGATCCTGACCGGCGAGACCTCTCGCGCCGGGGCACACGTCCTCTTCAGCGGCCTTTCGATGATCCGCGATGGCGTGCACCTTGTAGATCAGCACAATTTCGGCCGTGATCTCAGTGGAGCCACCGACCGAGACGCCGCGGTGGTCTTTGATTTCGCACGCTATCGGCGCAGCTGTGTCCTGGCGGCACGCTCGCTGATCGAGCTCGATGTCAGACTGGTGGCGATCACCGACAGCCCGCTTTCACCACTTGCCGCGATCACCGATCGATGGTGCGAGCTTGATGTTCCCGCGGTCGGCCCCTTCGACAGCTCACTCCCTGCGGTTCTTGCCTCCGAGCTGCTGGTGCTGGAAGTCGCGGAGGCTCTTGGTTCCTCGGTGCGCGACCGGATCGATCGTCTTGAGCGATTGTGGGAGCAGACCCATACCTTCCACGACAGTCTGCTGAAGTAGGCGGTCGAGCGGGCGCGCGGCGCACCTCGCAACGTGGATGTCGCGCGCATCGGATTGAGTACACTCGACTGATGATCGATCGAAATACAGGATTTTCGTTTCTCTGGTTCCTGACCCTCGTTTCGGGGGTGGCGTTCATGGCCACGGCACAAGACACGCCACCCAGGGCACTCAAGCATGCCCCCCCCGAACGTCCGGTTCTCTCGTCGCTCACCTGGAAGGTCGGTGGCGTCGAGCGGAGTGCCCTGGTGCAGATGCCGGTGCTCGCCGAAGACGAGCGAGCCCCGCTGGTCTTTGTCTGGCACGGTCATGGAGGAAGTTCCCGAAGTGCCGCGACGCGGTTCGGGTTCACGGAACACTGGCCGGAGGCGATTCTCGTCCACCCCCAGGGGTTGAAGACCCCCGGATTCACCGACCCCGAAGGGCTTCGCTCGGGTTGGGCCTCGAAGGGGGTGCCTGCCGAGGACAATCGTGACCTGCACTTCTTCGATGTCATGCTCGCGGATTTCCTGGAGCGTGGAATCGTCGATCCCGAACTCATCTACTCGACTGGCCAGTCCAACGGTGGGGGATTCACCTACACCCTGCTCTTCGAACGCGGGAATCGGCTCGCGGCGATCGCGCCCGCATCCTGCGCCGCATCACGCCCAATTCGTCGCGGTCAGTCCCCTCCAATGATTCCGATCTTCCACCTCGCGGGCAGCAATGATGGCCTGGTGAAGATGGCCTGGCAGCAGCGGACGATCGATCACTTTCTCGACCGGCATGACTGCGCTGCGCCCGAGCCCTGGGGCGACCACCCCAAGTGCATGATCCACTCTTCGCCACACGGTGCGCCGGTCCTCACCTACGTCCATACCCAGGGACATTCCCTCCCGAAGGATTCGGGGAGGCTCTTCTCCAAGTTCTTTCGTGAGCACGCGCGGTCGGTCGTCGCCAAGCGGATTTCCCCGCCCGAAGCGCCTGCCCCCACGAAACCAACCGAATCCTCGACGGTTCCCCCGGTTGAAGGTGACGATTGAGCGATCTCGGGCTGCCGCCGGCACCATCACCTTTCGGATGATCGACCGGCCTTTCGGCAGGCTCGGCGCAGTGCCAGACCGAAGCCCGGCCAGAAGCATCGCTGTGCGACGGTCCAGAGGCCAGCACACCAAGTCTTCACGAATGATTCGACTCGAACGGTCACCCGGCAACGATCCTCCGGGAGTGCCTGCACCTGAATTCTGAGCATCGTCGGTCGAATCAGGCGAAAGGCCAGGGCGTAGGAACCGTAGGTGTATTCAAGATCACGTACGGCACCGTCATCGCCGATTTCCACCCGCGAGATGACGCCGCAGAAGTTCATGAACGGTCCATGGTGTGCATTCAAGGTTCCAACCTCGAAGTCACAAGCGGTGGTGCCGTCGGCCTGGGCAGTCGCGAGGAATTCAACGCGATAGGGCCAGATCTGTCCGGAGGTGAAGGTCTCCGGTTGCATGAGCCAGTTCCAGGGAACTTGCCAGGCACAGTCGACCTCGAACGCTCGCTCGAAGGCATGGGTTTGAAATCCCGGGGGGCAGGGCTGTGCGGGAATGCTGGTCATCTGGTCTCCTCTCGGGGGCATGACTCCAGTATCCCCTCACGGACGTCGGATCACCACCCGGCCGCGCAGCGTT
>NHEC01000049.1 GCA_002171655.1 Planctomycetes bacterium TMED75 | reverse complement strand
CCGCCTTCGTGGCCCCAGCCCGATTCACGGACCCCTCCGAACGGGGTCGAGGCCGTCACCGGGGCGGCATCGTTGATCCCGACGATCCCGCACTCAAGTCGATCGGCGAGTGCCATCGCGTCTTCATCCGCTCCGGACCACACGTAGGCGGCGAGTCCACAGGGAAGCTCATTGGCGACCTCCACGGCTTCATCCACCGAACGATAGGTGCGGACCGGACACACCGGACCGAACGTCTCGGTCTGGAAACAGTCCATTTCCGAAGTGCAGTTGGTGAGGAGCGTGGGCGCATAGAACCGATCGGCAAGCCCGTCGAGTCGCAGTCGATGCCCTCCAAGCACGGGAGTGGCTCCTCGATTCAGGGCGTCCTCGACCTGCGACTCGACCGATGCAATGGCTCGATCGTTGATCAGAGGCCCCAGATCGACCCCGGGCTGATCACCACGCCCGCAGACCAGACGCTCCATCCGACTCTGAAGCAGTGCCACGAACCGATCCTCCAGGGCCTCGGGAACCAGGATCCGATTCGGACAGACGCAGGTCTGACCTCCGTTTCGAAACTTGGAAGCGACCAGTCCTGCAACGGCGTCTTCGAGGTTCGCTCCCTCCATCACGATGAATGGCGCGTGGCCGCCAAGTTCAAGAAGCAGCCGGGTGAAGTTCTTCCCGGCGGCGTCGAGGAGGATGCGCCCCGTCGCCGTCGAGCCGGTGAAGGAAACCAGCCGGACTCCGGGGTTGGCCATGAGTTCACCACCGATCGCCTGCGGATCACCCGTGACGACGTTGAAGACCCCACGTGGAACCCCGACCTCTTCACAGAGTTTCGCCAGCGACAACGTGGTCAACGGAGTGTCCTCGGCAGGCTTCACGACCAGCGGGCATCCCTGAGCGAACGCGGGGCCGATCTTCTTGGCAAGCATTGCCAGTGGGAAGTTCCAGGGCGTGATGACCCCGACGACCCCGATCGGAGTCGAACGGACGATGACGCGCTTGCCGGTTTCGGCAGGATCCAGGTGTCGCTCGAACGCGAAGCGATCCACTTCCCGAGCCGCTCCATCAAGATAACTGCGCGCGTAGTCGATCTCACCGTTCGATTCGGCCAGGGGCTTTCCTTGCTCCGCCGTGAGAAGTCGTGCGAGCTCGTCACGTCGCGCACCCATCAGCTTCGAAAGCTCTCGAAGCAGGCGAGCCCGGTCGGAGGGGCGTTGCGTTCGAAATCCCGGCCCGGCCGCCCCCGCGGCCGCGATCGCGCTGGAAGCCTCCGACGCGCCACCGTCGGGCACCTCCCCCACCACCGAATCATCGGCAGGATTTCGCACCTCGAACGTCCTCCCTGACGTCGAATCCACCCACGCTCCATCGATGAAATTCCGATATGCCATGAAATCACTCCAACTGGAGCCGTGACGGCGGTTCGTGATGCAAAAAAAGAAGCTTCGAGACTACACTGGCAGGGAACCGGCAACGACCGGGGTACGGAGGTCTGAACATGGCAAAGGCAGTCGCTGATCCCGGGGAACTGAGGCGTTTCGCCGCAGACCTCAAGAAGTTTAACACCGAAGTGCAGGCCCAGATGGGATCCCTGCAGGCGAGATTCGGATCTCTGGAGACAACCTGGAGGGACCAGGAGCACTCCAAGTTCGCCGAGGAGTTCGACCAGACCACCAAGGTCCTCAAGAGATTCCTCAAGGTGTCCGAGACGCAGATCCCCTTTTTGCTGCGGAAGGCACAGCGCCTTGAGGACTATCTGCAACAACGATGAGCGCTGAAGGCAATGCACGAGTTCTGGACCTCAAGGCGATCGAGCACTTCAAGGGTGTGCTCGTGGGCTTTGGGGAGACGCTCAAGGCGACGATCATGGAAGCCGACAGCGAGATCGGGCGAGCCATCAACTGGCTCGAAACCGACCGGATCCAGCACTGGCGCAACCAGATCCGAAAGCGTCAAGAACTGATCAACATCGCCAGGAGCGAGCTGTATCGGAAACAGATGCAAGGCTCGGAAAAGGACGGCCGCCCATCGGTCGTCGATGAAAAGAAGAAGCTGCAACAGGCCCAACGCGCCCTGGAGGTCGCTCAACGAAAACTCGAGACCTGCAAGAAGTGGCGCAATCGACTTGAGCGCGAGTATTCGATGTACAAGGGCCAGACCTCGATGCTGGGCACCATCGCCGAAAAGAACGTTCCTGAAGGCGTAGCGCGACTCGATCGGATGCTCGACAACCTCGAACAGTACGTGAACGAAAAGAGCGGTGCTCAGACAGAACTCTCAAGCCTGCTGTCCACTGAGTCCAAAGAGTCGATCAAGCGATCCGGCCGCTCCCAGGAACCGACCACCACTCCCTCGGAACCGCCAACCACGGAAGCTGAGGCTTCCCAACAACCCCCAGAAAGTGGATCTGAGACATGAGTGTCTCCACGGCCAAAGTGAAACTGACCTCCGTGATTCGCGACCTCCGCGTTCGATGGGACCAGGCCACTGATCACTGGAATGACTCCGCCAGCGCCGCCTTTGAAAAGGAGGTCATCACCCCCTTTGAAATCGAGGTCCGCTCATCGATCAAGGCGATGGAGACCATGTCGGAGGTTATGATCTCACTTCGCAAGGACTGCGCGGATGACCACCACTGAGCGTCCCGCCCTCGATGACGCCTCCCGGAACCCATGATGTCCGAATCCGCCGAATCCCAGGACAACCTCACAGCATCCGATCCGCCCGAGGCACTGGCTCGAGGCGTCGAACGGATCACCCTGGCCGCTTCCCAGCGAAGCCAACGAGACCGGGAATCCCAGGAAGAGCGGACACGCGACAGCGAGGAAGAAACGGACCGGCACACCAAGAACACCACTCGGATCAACCGTGAGTTCGAGGAAGCCATCGCACAGCTCGAGGCGGAATACCACGAAGACCTCGAGAAAATCGAGGAGTCCGAACTCCGCTTGGTTCGGGAGTTCGAGGACTCGCTGATCACCAGCCAAAAAGAAATTCGCGACCACGCGAAGAAGACCGTCCAAGCCCTCCAGAGTCGCATGGAGGAAGCCTGCTGGCTCGCGGAGGCGGTCTACGAAGCCAACGAGAACAAGCCACGCATCGACTTCGAGAAATTTCGCGAAACGGTTGAGACCCGGAAGATCGAGCTCGAGGAACTCATTGGTCTCTCCCGAACCGAAGTACTTCGATACCGCCAACGGCCCGGAGCCGGACGAGAACTCTCCCCATCCGAACTGGAGGACATCGAAGAACGGCCCTCAGAAGCCCTCGGGCAGGCGGCCACCACCACGGTCACCGCACTCGCCAAGCTCAAAGCCCTCAAGTTTGCTCGTGTCTACCGCGGAGCGCTTCCGCTGCTCATCATCTGCGCGTTCATTGGCGCTGGTATTGGAATCGCCTACCTGAAGTCGGCCGGCGTGGAACCGGAGGCCGGAACCACGACCACCTGGATCGGAATTGGCTTCGGATCAGGCATGGCAGTGCTCGCTCTTGGCTGGCTTCTGGCAAGACGGCAGGTCAAGGCGTGCTGGAGACCCATCCGAACGATGCAGGCCAAACTGGATCGGATCGCCGAACGCTTGATCGAGCAGGCCAGAGAGACCAGAGCGCAACATGAAAAGACCAACGTCGTCACCCGTGACCACGAAATCACTCGGGCGAATACCAAGTACCCGCCGTTGATCGAAGCTGCTCGGTCGGATTCCACCAATCAGCTCGAAGGACTCGAGCGCGATGTTCCAAAGACTCGTGAGCAGATGGACGACCGGGCCAAGTCACGCACCGCGGAACGCGAGGCGACCTGGATCCTCAATCGAGATGATTCGAGGAAGACTCTGGAAAACGAGATCGCGAGCGAACTGGTGCGTCACCAGGACCGCTCCCAGAAGATCGAAGCTGGCTACCAGAAAGCACAGGGAGAACTGGCTCGGTCCTGGAAGGACCAGATGGCACGATCAGAGCAGGCCTTTACAGAAATCACCGATGAATCGGCAAGACTGCACCCCGCATTCGACTCCGATGCCTGGTCCACCTGGACCGCGCCGACCACTCTGCCGGGACTTTTTCGATTTGGACAACTTGATCTCGACCGCAAGCAGATCGCGGGAGCAGTTGCCGATGAAGATCGGTTTGCGATCACCATGCCGGAAACCCTTTCGATTCCCGCGGTCATCGGCTACCCGAAGAATGCCTCACTGTTCATAGAGTGCGATCCTGAAAGTCGTGCCGCGGGCATGCAGATGATCCGAAGTCTGATGACCCGACTCATCGCCAGCATGCCCCCGGGCAAGATGCGGTTGACCATCATCGATCCCATCGGGCTGGGTGAATCCTTCGCGGGGTTCATGCACCTCGCCGACCACGACGAAAAACTCATCTCCGATCGAATCTGGACGGAGACCCGGCACATCGAACAGCGACTTTTGGACATCACCGAGCATATGGAAACGGTGATCCAGAAATACCTGCGCAACGAGTTTGATTCGATCATCGACTACAACAAAGCTGCCGGGGAGATCGCTGAACCACTGCGCTATCTGATCATCAGCGACTTTCCCTCCAACTTCACCGATGCCGCCACCAAGCGACTGGCATCGATCGCCACCAGTGGCCCGCGCTGCGGGGTACATACGATCATCCTGCACGACACGCGGCGTGAACTGCCCGAATCGATCGACCGCGACACCTTGACCGGTAATTCAGTCAAGGTCCTGGGCCGGCGCAATCAATGGCGACTGGCTGACCCACGGATCAATCACATTCCGCTTGAACCCGACGGTGCGCCAAGCGAGCAACTGATCACCAGACTGGCCAACGCCGTCGGTTCGGCCGCGGTGAAAGCGGACCGCGTGGAAGTTCCGTTTCAGATGATCGCTCCGAAGCCCGATCAATACTGGACCGCGTCGAGCACCCGGGAGCTGGAGATCAGCCTGGGCCGTACGGGTGCCACGAAACTCCAGCAGTTGTGCCTCGGGGTGGGGACCGCACAGCACGCACTGATTGCCGGGAAGACCGGCTCCGGCAAGTCAACCCTGCTGCATGCCCTTGTCACCAACCTGGCCTGCTGGTATTCCCCTGACGAGGTCGAGTTCTGGCTGGTCGACTTCAAGAAGGGCGTTGAATTCAAGGTCTACGCAAATCACGACCTGCCCCACGCCCGTGCGGTTGCGGTCGAGAGTGATCGAGAGTTCGGAGTCAGCGTTCTCAAGGGACTCGATGAGGAGCTCAAGCGACGCGGTGATCTCTACCGCCAGGAAGGGGTCCAGGACCTGGCGGGTTTTCGAGCTGCCTGCCCCGATACACCGATGCCCAGGGTGCTCTTGATCATCGATGAATTCCAGGAACTCTTCGTCGAGGACGACAAGCTCTCGCAGGACGCCTCGATGCTGCTCGACCGGCTGGTCCGACAGGGCCGTGCCTTCGGGATGCACGTGGTCCTCGGTTCCCAGACTCTGGCCGGAGCCTACTCCCTGGCCCGCAGCACCATGGGACAGATGGGCGTTCGCATCGCCCTGCAATGTTCGGAATCAGATTCACAGGTCATTCTCTCCGACGACAACTCCGCAGCACGACTGCTCGCACGCCCCGGTGAAGCGATCTACAACGACCAGAGTGGTCTGATCGAAGGCAACAGCCCCTTTCAGGTCTGCTGGTTGGATGACCAGACCCGGGAAGCGTGCCTGGAGCGAGTCACGCAGCTCGCACACGACCAGGACCGCCACGCACGGACCATCGTGTTCGAGGGCAGCAAGCCGGCCAACCTCGATGAGAACCGCCTTCTGCAGGCGGCGATCGAATCTGACCCCGCACCGGGGGTCATTGCACCCAACGCCTGGCTTGGCGAAGCGGTGGCGATCAAGGATCCGACCTCAGGACGATTCCGCCGTCAGACTGCAGCCAATCTCCTGATGATCGGACAACGCGACGACGCTTCGATTGCACTCAGCGCAGCCTCCCTGCTTTCGCTGGCGGCTCAGTACCCGCGCGAAGGCGTCGCGTTCACGATCCTTGATGGAACGCCCGCCGACGACGTCAACCACGGCCTGCTGGAAGCCGTGGCCGAAGCCCTTCCACACCGGACCAACGTCCCCAGCTTCCACGAAACCGACGAGGCGATCATCCAGCTGGGTCGCGAACTCGCGGAGCGTACGGAGTCCGGTACGACCGATGCACCCGCACACTTCCTTCTGATCCATGGATTGCAACGCTACCGAAGCCTGAGGCGCAACGAAAACGACTTCGGTTTCGGAATGGACGAAGACACCCCACCGACTCCGGACAAGATCCTCGCCTCGATCATCCGGGAAGGACCAATGCATGGCATCCATGTATGTACCTGGTGCGACACGATCTCCTCCCTGCAGCGCGTCTTCGATCGTCAGGGCATTGGAGAGTTCGACCAGCGGGTCCTCTTCCAGGTGAGTGCCACCGACTCGAGCACCCTGATCGATTCACCGGCAGGCAGTCGCCTCGGTTTCAACCGTGCATTGCTCTACAGCGAGGAACACGGCACCATCGAGAAGTTCCGCCCGTGGGAAGTCCCGTCGCGAGACTGGATGATTCGCAACGCACGGAGCCTTGCGGACCGCAACCCCACCATCTGAACGACCCCGACGACTAGCGCACCGGATCCAGCCGAGGCACTTCGGCGCACAGTGCGTTCCAGGCCGCGCACAAGCGACGCACACTCCCGGAACCGGCAGGCGCAAGCGCAGGTGCGACCTGATGTGCTCCGAAATCCTCGAGCAACTGCTCGAACAGCTGAAGTGGCTCCGGATTCGGGACACCGCGGTGGGCCTGGCTCAATCGCTGCTGCCACGGTGCGAGCTGCTCGAGATCCCGTAGTTCACGGGTGACGCCCTTCTCAGCCAGTCGATCCAAACGTCGCGCGAGCACATCGAGCAAACGAGGGGCGCGCGACACACGTTGCCATCCGGCAGTGGAAAGCGACGCCGGTACCAACGAAGTCAGGGTCCGGTGCATCGAGTCGAGAACCGGAGCCCAGGAACTCGGGTGCGGCCCCTCGAGTCGGATTCGCAGGGCACTGGCTCGAACCAGGATGGACTCGACGGCATCCACGACCTGTTCCGCATGCTCGGAAATACCGCCGAATCCGGACTCCAGACACTGTTCGAGTTGTGACTGACTGCGAAGACTCCAGGAATCGACCGAACGCAGAAACGCCGCTTCGACCAACAGGGTCTCGATCTCGTCACGTACCGTCCCCTGCCTTCCCAGGCCCGCCTGAAGCAGGTCGAGACCGCGACCTTCGAGCAACCAGTCCAGATGCCCGGACATCGAACTTCCACACCGCGCCACCAGCGCTCTGGTGAGTGCGTGGTGGTGGCACTGACGAGCGACCCCCTGCTCGGAAAGCAATTGCAAATACATGCCGTTGAGTTCGTGAACCAGCGCGACCCACCCGACCAGTCGTCCGGTGACTCCCGGCACCAGGATCGATTCCGGGAGCGGCACTTCAGGCAGAACATCGGCACCCGGAACCCACAGCCCCTCAGCAAGGCCCTCGACCTGCTGATCAAAGGCCGCATCGACTTGCGGTTGCAGGTGCCGGAGCAAGGTTCGTGGATCCCGACCACGGGCCACTTCCTGGCCGACCTCGTCGGTCACGACCACCGTCATTGCCAGATGTTCGGGAATCCGTTCGCGATCAAATTCGCTCACAAGGACCGTGAATCCTGCAATCCGACTGAGATGCGCAGCCAGCATTTCGAAGAGATCCCCCACCCCGAAATCGATCACTTCGCAGGCGGCGCGCGCCGTTTCCGCGATCGGAGTGAAGCGGGTGCGTACCCGCTTGGGCAGTGATCGAATCAGAACCTCAACCTTCTCCTCGAGTAAGCCGGGCACCATCCACTCGATGCGATCCACATCAAGTTGACCAAGGGCGGCAAGCGAAATCTCCAGGCTCACTCCGTCGGCGTCTTCGCCGGGACGATGCCGATAGTCGAGACGAAGGTCCGCGCCTTCGGGGTCGAGGGTGTCCGGATAGAGGGCGGAATCAACGCCCTGACCCGATGAATCGAGCAGATCAGAGTCCGACATCATCAGAAGCGAAGGCGTTCGCTGTTCCACGGAGGAACGCCAGCGCTCAAAGCTTGGAGCGCTGTGAATCTCTGCCGGAAGTCGACGGTCGTAGAAAGCGAACCGGTGTTCGCTTGGAGCAAGCAGGTCGTGACGCCGCCCCTTTTCCTCGAGTTGCTCGATTCGACGTCGCAGACCGATGTTGTGGGAGAGAAACGAAGCGCGAGTCCGAAGCTTCTCCTCGACCAAGGCTTCTTGAATGAAGATGTCCCGCGCAACCACCGGATCGATCGGCCCAAAGGGCACCCGCCGTCGGGGCACCACCACCAATTGACCGAAATGAATTCGCTCGTAGGCTGCCACCTGACCGGACTCGACGAGGTAGTGCGGCTCCTCGTATTCCGCTCGAACCAGATGGGGTGCGACCCGCTCAACCCAGTCGCCACGAATCTTCGCGGCCATCCGTCCGTAGCGACGGGTGGTCTCGAGCAGTTCAGCGACGACGATCCACGGCGCCTCACTGCGCACGAGCCCCGAAGCAGGGTGAATCTGGAACTGACCACCCCGAACAGTGTCGTAGGATCGATCGTCGTTTCGACGACCAATGCTCGAAACCAGACCGGAAAGAATCGCTCGGTGCATCGCACCCCAGCCCCCTTCACCGAGGCTGCTGTCTTTCAACGTGCGAGCGCGCACCTCGAAGACCTCCTGTACGGTCTCTCGCAATTGCCGATGCACGTCGAACCACTCGCGCATCCGAGCCGGTGAAAGCCACCGCGACTGGCACCAGCGGCGCGCAGCCGATGCTCCCTCCGAACGATGCACCTCCTGATGCGCAATCCAGAGTCGGAGGAGCCCCATGAAGTCAGACTTCTCATCCCGCCAGGCAGCCTGGGCAAGGTCCGCTTCGCTTTCATGCCCCGGTGGACGCAGACGCGGATCCTGAATCGACAACGCGGAAGCGATCACCAGTACTTGCGAGAGCACTCGTTCCTCGATGGACGCCACCAGCATCCTCCCGATACGCGGATCCACCGGCAATTGCACCAGTCGCTGACCGATTTCCGTCAGTACTCGGTCCCGATCAACCGCTCCGAGCTCGTGCAGAGTCGCCCAGCCTTCCTCGACCAACCGTGGTGAAGGACGATCAAGGAAGGGAAATTTCTCGATGGCCCCGAGTCCCAGCCCGAGCATTCGAAGAATCACACTGGCGAGGTTCGAGCGAAGGATCTCAGGCTGCGTGAAGGAGGGGGCTTCTTCAAATGCCGCTTCCTCGTAGAGCCGAATGCATCGTCCGGGGGCAATACGGCCACAGCGGCCGGCTCGCTGTCGGGCGGAGGCCTGCGCGATCTGTTCCACCGGAAGCCGTTGCAGACGTGCGCGCGCGCTGAACCGGGAAATTCGAGCCAGACCACTGTCGATGACCGCAGTGACCCGCGGCACCGTGAGCGAGGTTTCCGCGACGTTGGTGGCCAGGATCACCCGCCGCCGAGCTCCGGGCTGGAAGATCTTCCGCTGCTGTGCTCCCGGGAGCCGGGCATACAGCGGCATGCAGTCCCATCTGGAGCCAATCGCTCCTTCCAGGTGCGTGATGGCGTCCCGAATCTCTCGCTCGCCGGGCAGAAAGACCAGGACGTCCTGAAGACCATCCCAGGTTTCGAGCTGTCGAATCGCGGCCTCGATCACCGCCCCACTGACTGGCCCCTCGTCTGCAAGCTCCAAGGCGGCTGGCGGGTGGTATTCCACTTCCACCGGGTGACTGCGTCCGGAGACCTCGACCACCGGACAGTCATCGAAATGAGCACTGAAGCGCTCGGCATCAATCGTGGCACTGGTGATGATCAAGGTGAGGTCCGGCCGACGCGACAGCAGACGACGAAGGTAGCCCAGGAGAAAGTCGATGTTGAGTGAACGCTCGTGGGCCTCGTCGATGATGAGGGTGTCGTAGCGGTCCAGGGAGGGATCATCTGGTGTTTCCGCGAGCAAGATGCCGTCGGTCATGACCTTGACGCAGGTCGCAGCGCACTGCTTCTTCTGAAAGCGGACCTGCCAGCCGACCAGCCCACCCAGTTCGGTGCCCGTCTCTTCCGCCAAACGCTCGGCGACACTTTGGGCGGCCACCCGACGAGGCTGGGTGTGGCCGATCAGACCGTCGATGCCGCGTCCTGCCTCGAGACAGATCTTGGGAAGCTGGGTGGTCTTGCCAGACCCAGTCTCGCCACAGACCACCACCACCTGGTGGGTGCGAATGACTTCAAGCAGCTCTTCCCGATGCCCCGAGACCGGCAACTCCTCGGGGTAGTCGAGTCGCATTGCAGACCGCGCGGCCACCCGAGCACTTCGGGCGGCAACCGCCCGATCGATCTCCCGACGAATGCGGTCAAACGAACGATCGATCGGACGGCCTTTGCGGGCCATTCGGTCCACGCGGGTCATCCAGCGACCGAGTGACCGGCGTTCCAGCCGAGGGCACTCCTCAAGACGACGACGCAAGGCTTTGATGTCGACGGGTGGAGACATGGAGACATTCTAGGACCCTATTGACACTCACCCCACGGAGCACTCGCACGAAGCCGAAGAACTCGGTAGCCTGACTGACTTGAGGGCGCTTAGCTCAGTTGGCTAGAGCATTCCGCTTACACCGGAAAGGTCACTGGTTCGAGTCCAGTAGCGCCCATTGTCCTATTTAGATGGAACTTCCTTCTAGCTGGCAATGAGCGGGCAGAGCAGCCCCTCAGAGGAGTCGCCCTACGGCGGACTCTCGACGGGGGTTGCGGAACTTTTACTGCACAACGATGACGATCTCCCACCGTGCGGAACACCGACACGGGGAAACGTTGTCGAGAGCCGGAAGGTTCGTGGCTCCAGGGGACAGCGTTCAGGTCATTAGTCGATCAGCACACCGAGCCAGGCCCATCGCAGGCGGAAGGTCCCCAGCAGAAACTACCCCCCGCAGCGTTAATCAACTCAGCATCCGAAAGGTCCATGACGCCGCTGGGCGGTGCCGGCATCGTGATGTGCACGGTGTTCTCCGTGTTCTCAACGACGTTCACGTCCATGCCCTCGGGCACGTCCATCCCGTATTCGGCAAGCACTGCCTTGGGATCGGCCATGAAGCGCTGCTTCAGAGCCTCGTCCTTCCAGCACGCGGCAAAGAGGTCGGCGAGTTGGTTTCGTT
>NHEC01000048.1 GCA_002171655.1 Planctomycetes bacterium TMED75 | reverse complement strand
CGTAGATGGGGAGTGACTCGTTCGTCAGCGACAGGGTGCCGGGGCCGAAGGAGTTCTCGTCGTAACCACCGACTCGGATGAGGTAGGTGGTGCCACCGATGACTTCGATCTGAAGCTCGGAAGCGAAGGCTGCATCACCACAGTCTTCGTTGCAACCGATGAAGTAGTCAGGAAGTGCTGACGGATCGAAGGTGGCAGCGTCGTAGCTGTAGGCAGCGATCTTGGTATCCCAGAGAGCACCACCGTTGCAGGTGGAAGCCGTCAGGAAGCCATCGACCGCGGGAGTTGCGATGAACCAGACATCCTTTTGGATCTGCTCGAAGCCAACGCCTGATCCGCACTCGGGCTGCGGGGGTCCGTCGGTGTTGCAGCCAGTGGTGTCGAAGGGCTGGGTGATCGTGTTGTCGGCAGGAACGGATTCGAAGAAGGCACCGGCAACACAGTCATTGGCGACTGAGGGGTTGGGGGCGACGCACTCGTACGCGAAGTAACCGCACTGCTGGAAGGCGTACTCGACGCAGAATTCATCCCATACGTCGGTGCAGCAGAGGTCATCGATGGCGCAAACGAGTTCGCAGCATGCCGAATCGTCGCAACCGGCGGTACCGTTGGGCTCGGCGCAGGAACCCTGGGCGGGATCGCCGCAGGCGAAGATCGCACCGGCGTATTCGAGGGTCACCACGTAGTTGGTGGTGCAATCACTGAATTCGGAACCGAATCCGTTGATCGTGGTCACGAAGCCGTAGGTGCCAGCAGCAACCGGAATCTCGATGAACTGGTCGCACGTCGGAAGGTAGCCCTCGTAGACGTTTGCAGCGCAGTCGGTGGCAGATGCCGGGTTGAGCACGAAGAACAGGAAGTCCGCGGGATCCGCAGCCTGTGAATTATTGGTCGCCTTCACTGTGTAAGTGAGCACCCCGTTGTCCGGAACCTCAAGCAGGTACCAGTCAAGGTCACGAACACCGATGGGTTCGCCGGTTGCAGGATCAGTTCCCTGATCCCAAGCACCCACGTTGCCGTACACACTGATGATATCGCCGGAGACGACTCCACCGATGTTCTGATAGGCAATGGGGTCCTCGTTGCAACCACCGTTGGGGTCGGGTTCGACTGTGAGGGTTCCGCAATAGTTCGGGTCGTTCTGTTCGATGGCACCGGCAGGCGGTGTCACATCACACTGTTGTCCAAAGGCGAAGCCCGACACGCAAGCGAGCGAGGCAACCCCGGACATGAATCCGAATTCCTTCATCATGAAATAGTCTCCTGATCTTCCAATCTCTAGAGAGCCCGCAGAGGGCGGACCACTGGGGGGAACAATAAACCTGCACGGAATCAGACCTAGGAACTCTGATTCAATGGTGTGCAATATCGTGATTTAAGAATATCTCGAAGCGCAGTGAAGACCAACGAGGGAATGGGAAATTGCGTGAATAAAGGAGCTGAAAAGTCACCCGGACCACGACCAAAACCAGCAAGAAAAGCCGTAAGGGGGCCTCTGAGCAGCTTTGGAGCCGGATGACCCAAATCCAACCTCGTCGAGAATCTCTACAGATCGGAATGGCGAAACATGTTATTGGACGTAGTAAGGGTGTCTCCCCTCGCTTTTGTCCTAGAGCTTCCGCAACGACACGCACAAACCTTCATCAATCAAGCGTTCGGCCAGCAGCTCGCCGTACTCACGATGGGTCCTGGTGACAACCGACTCACCATGCCGGTGGGCCTTCAACATCACGGTAAAGGCGGTCGGAAGATTCAAGGCAGTCACCGCGCAAAGCACTTCGCAGACAAACCCCATTTCGTTGACCTCGTCGTCATGCAGCATCACCACCCAAGGGGGGAGTGCTTCCTTCGAGCTGGGGCGAGAGCGGTCCTTGGGAATGACGAAACGCGGTTCTTTGGGAACCGTGGGGGTGACGGGACTGTGGGACGACATGGCGGAAACACCTCTTGAACACGGAGAGATAAGACTGGAGTGATTCCTGTCGATGGATCAAGAACGCCAGTCAATCACGATCTTCCCAAATTGGTCGGCAGACTCAAGCCTGGAGAAGGCATCTCGCGCATCTTCGGGAGAAAAAGTTGAATCGACCACGGCCGAGAGTCGGCCGGAGTGAAGATGAGAGAGCACCTGCTGAAACTCCGCCATGGTTCCCATCGTCGATCCGATGATGGTCAGTTCATTCCAGAAGACACGGGCAAGGTCTGTATGGGCTCGCGGTCCGCTCGTGCACCCACACGTCACGAAGGTGCCACCACGGGCAAGGCTTTTCACGCAGGCCAGGTGCACCGCTTCACCG
This sequence comes from Planctomycetes bacterium TMED75, assembly GCA_002171655.1. Taxonomy (GTDB): domain Bacteria; phylum Planctomycetota; class Phycisphaerae; order Phycisphaerales; family SM1A02; genus UBA8087. Next base: position 18,502 of record NHEC01000048.1, on the reverse strand, counting down.
ATTGAATCCGCACAGACATCGACGCCTCGTTTGCCGGTCAGGGCCCGGACCTGCCTCGAAAAATTATTCCCCTCATCTAGCACCAGCTCGTTGGCACCCAGTTCAACCGCGCGATCCAGCTTCTCCTGAGAGCGACTGGTCACGATCGTCCGACAGCTGAAGAGATTGGCGATACCCAGAAGCGCCTGAGCGACCCCCCCTCCGATTCCTGTCACCAATACCGTTGAGCCAGATTTGAGCTGTGCACGTGTCACCAGCATTCGCCAGGCAGTCAGGTGCGCCAGACCAAAGGCGGCCGCCTGGAGCGGATCCACCTCATCACCCAGTGCGAGGATATTGGTCGCGGGCGCGACGAAGTATTCAGCCAGGGTTCCCTGCACATGTTCGCCGATCATCTGAATCATCGGTGAAACAGGCAGGGTGTCAGGCTCGAGTGGTTGCTCACGTTGCACGCCGGCATTCAAAATGACCCGACGTCCGATCCAGTTGCTGGAGACCCCCCCACCAACTTCTTCCACGATACCCACTCCATCCGAACCGGAGATCGCCGGATAGTTGATCTCATACCCGGGAACGCCTCGGCCCACCCAGAGATCAAGCTGATTGAGACCGGAGGCCTCCGTGCGCACCAGAACCGAGCCATCCGACAGCTTGGGACGCGGATGATCGGGATTGAATCGAAGATTGGGTGCAACCGGAGTTCCCTGACGGGTAATTTCTATCGCTTTCATGACTCGCACTGTAGCGCCCGGTCACTTGAACGCCTACGAGATGCTCCTACACTGCCGATGAGCATCCCCTGAGACACCAGCGAAGGACGGCATCCATGCCCCAGCGAGAAACCATGTTCTGCTTTCAACTGTTCGGTCATCAGATACTCGCTGGCCTGATCGGCAGCCTGCTGCTGGTCGGCGGGTGTGGAGAGACCCCATCCAAGCCCAGCGCCTCTTCCGGCACTTCGTTGGCTGATGACAGCTCGAAGGCCCCAGCCAGTTCCACGACGGGATCCTTGCCAACCAACCCCGGAGCCGGTCAAGCCCCCTTGGAAGTCGTCCCCCGTGTAGTTCAGTTCGGCGTGGTGGATCCGGGAACGACGCTCGAAACAGTCGTCACCCTGACCAATCAGTCCGACTCCCCCCTGCGCATTCTTCAGGCTCAACCAAGCTGCACATGCACCACTTTGGATCTGGATAACAAGGTCATTCCGGCTCGTGGCAGCATCGAGGTTCCCATCGAGATGGAAACCAATCGAGCCGTTGGAATCAAGAAAGCGATCGTGCAGCTCAGAATCCAGGGCTACGGGAAATTTACCACCATCGATCTTCGCGCGGAAACCGCCTGGGCAGTCCGCACCCAGCCGCTCTACCTTGGAGTGCGAGAGCGGGCCGGGCAACCGGAACGTCGTCGCGGTACGGTGAATCTTCAATCCCTCGATCAAAGGCCATTCAAAGTGCTCAGTACTCAAGGATCTGCGCCTGAATTCGTCGGATTCGATCCTGCCTCCGATGCACCCCGCTCGCAATACACCATCAAATACGACCTTTCAATGTACGGATGCGACGATCTTCCACCGTATTACATCATTCGAACCGACCATCCCAAAGCGGAACTGTTCGACATGAGGGTGCGGCATGATCCATGCACCAGAATCACACCGAAGATCAACATGGAGGATTTCCGTTCGAGTCTTGGTGTGGTGCAGCCCGGCGAACAGGTGACCGTCTCACTGGTGTTCAAGAAACCAAGGGCCGACATTCTTTCCGCCACAAGCACCAACTCCCTCGTCGATACCAGAATCGTCGAGCGGGTTCGGGATGGAAAGAACATCAAGGTGCAGGTCATGACCACGATCTCCCCCACTGCGCCAGATGGACTCTTCCAGGTACCGATTCTGTTCACTGATGGAACCCGGACAGTCGAACACCTTTTCTATGGCTGGGTCGAGCGATGAGAATCGTGCCTCTGATGGGAATTACCTCCAAGGCAGTCATGATGATGGCACCCTTGCTCTCAGGCGCCACGATGCTGGGAGTACCACAGGAAATGCCCGCCTCCGGACCGGAACCGAGATCGATCAGTACGGAGCGGATCACTCGCAGTTCGGTGCCACCAAAATCAGCGCAGATCGCACTGAAAATCCAACCGAACCATCGCATTGCCGTCGATGCGGAGGCCTGCGGCCTGAGCAAGGCTCAATACGACGCCGCCATGGAGTCGCTCGACAATGGCCTGCTCTGGCTCGCCGCACGCCAGGATTCCACGGGTCTCTGGCGCCTGCGAACCAAGGCCACCCCAACGGATGAACCTGACAACCCGACCTCGGTGGATCTGGCTGTAACCGCGCTTGCGGTCAAGGCCTTTGCCCAACGGGGAACGGACAGCCCGGCACTCAACCGAGGCATGACCGCGCTGCTGGAGGAGATCGCCCGTCAGGGAGGTTTTCACGGCGAAGGGGGAAGCAGCCTTGGCACCTATGTCTCGGCCACGATCACTTCCGCGCTGGCGAGCATGGACGATCCTCGTTACCAAGAAGACCTCAACAGGGCGCTGCTTTGGCTGAAGCAGGAACAGTGGACCGATCAGGATGGACTGGAACCCGAACAGGATTGGTTTGGTGGAGTGGGGTACGGCAATCGAGGGCGCCCAGACCTCTCGAACACTCAGATGATGCTTGATGCACTCTACGACGCCGGGATCTGTCCGGATGATCCCGCGGCGCAGCGAGCACTGATCTTCGTGAGCCGAACCCAGAACCTTGCCAGCACCAACGGGGCAAAGTGGGCTCAGGTGGGAAGCAACGACGGTGGCTTCATCTACACGCCTGCCAACGGTGGAGAGTCGATGGGCAGCGAATATGCGGGCGAGGGACGCTACGGTGAATTACTGCCCGCTGATGCACCTCGAAGGCTTCGGTCCTACGGGTCGATGACCTACGCAGGCTTCAAGAGCCTGCTGCATGCCGGCCTGAACGAGGAGGACCCGAGAATCCAAGCTGCTTTGAAGTGGATCAGGGATCACTGGACGTGGGAGGAGAATCCAGGCGTCGGTCGCCAGGGCCTCTACTACTGCCGCCACGCTCTGGCGCGGACCATGCAGGTCGCGGGCCTGGAACGCCTCACCAGCTCCGATGGGGTCGAACACCGTTGGCGCGGTGAACTGATCGACATCCTGGTCAGAGATCAGGACTCCGAGGGCTTCTGGGTGAATTCCGAACCCCGATGGCTCGAGGGAGAGCAGGCACTGACCACCTGCTACGCCCTGCTCGCCCTCGAAGAGGCCTTGAAGGGAGATCGAACTTCCGAAACAGGTCCCGAGGACTCTGAAACCAGCTCTGGAAATGGCCCCTGAGGAATTCAGAGCCCTCCTCACCCGCATGAGCGAGCAATCTTGAGTATTCACCAGAGAGTTCCGAAGTGAACGGAGAGGTGGGATCCTTCTGCGCGGACTACTTCCGGAGGTGCGGCTTCGAGCACCCGAAAGGAAGCAGGAATATGACCAAACACGCCGTGGCAATCCTCATGATCGCAGCCACCATCACCGCCCTCTCCGCGGCGATGGAAACCCGGACCGAAGCCTTGCCTGGTTCGCAACAGGATGGCGCAGAGGATGCAGTCAGCCTCGAGCAGTTGCACCTGGGAATGACCATGAGCGATGTCCAAGAGGCACTGGAATGCCAGGGCAATGTCTGGAAGGTCAAGAGAAGCCGTATGCACGAGACGAATGACCCGCTGGACTGGAACGTCGAGTGGCAGGTCTCCTGCATCTACATCAACAACACCACAAAGACCGACCGAGTTGTCTGTTTCGCCGCGTGGAGCCCAGAACAATCAACGGACCGACCTCCGGATTCAGCATTCAGAGTGGTCGACTGGAGAAACGTGGGTTAGCTGGATTCCCCGGCGGGCTTGACCAGCCGGAAGTGCCAGGCCATCAGGAGCACACAGAGCCCCAGAAGCAGAGCACCCGTTGCCTGGTGCAATGAGGTGAAGACCACCTCGGAGACCGGGGGCAGTTCAGCCTGCCGCATGGAGACGGCGAAGAGCGCGATGATGCCCAGCACCAGCTGCACGACCACCACGATCAGGATGCTGATACCAAGTACCCTCAGAATCGGGAAGGATCGGTAGTTTCCGCCCGCACGAATACCGATCAGGAGCGCGAGAGCGAACGCGAGCACCCCCATCGTCACGTGCATCACAACTGCCCAGACCGGCAATTCAAGCCCCTGACCGCTTTCTGAGAGAACCTGAAAGTGCCTGACCGAGGCGCCGAGCACCAGCTGACAGACCAGAGCGGCAACCAGCAACACCGTGATGGGTCGATCTGCTGCGGCCGCCTCGTGACTGACCGCGGCTGGCCCTCGAGTCCAGCGCAACATCGTGAAGCAGGAGATCAGCACCGTGAGGGCGAAGACCAACTGTCCGAAGACGCCATGGACAAGTGCCAGGAAGGTGCTGGTTTCAGTGACCCTGAGACCACCCATCAGACCCTGGATGCAAACCATCACGAACAGCAGAATCGAGAGCATTCGCAACCAAGAACGCCGATCGTTGATGAAGACCAGACACAGCAGTGCGACCACACCGGTACCAACCAGCATTCCGTAGAGACGGTGCGCATGCTCGAAGAAGACTCCAGTATCACTGGTCATCTCGCGCATTGGATAGAGCAGCATGTTGTGACCAAAGGAACCCGGCCAGTCCGGAACCGCCAGGCCAGCTTCCAATCCGGTGACAAGACCTCCACTGGAAAGCAGGAGCAGGACGGCCGCAGCCAGTACCGCCGAGAAAAGCCCCAGCGGCGAGACGATCGAACGCGGATCATCCGCGGGCATCGTTCCCCCGGCCAGGCCGCCCAGCCCGGTGCAGAAGGAACTGGCCAGCAACAGGCCGGAGACCCAGAGGGTCACCTCAAGCGGACCCGAGCCCTCCGGAAACATGCTTCCCACGATCAGCAGATTGAAGATTGCGGACATGAGTCCGACGAAGAACCCGGATTTGAATCCAGAGAGCCCAGTGGGGTCGAGAACCGTTCGCCAGCGGCCCGCCAGGAAACCGCACGGGAGAAGGAGGAAGAGCATCAGACCGAAGAGAAAGTCTCCCCCAAGGCTTCCCGGACCCATCAACACGAAGTAGCAGACGCCCCAGAGCATGACGGTCAGCATGAAGCCCAATGCGATACGCATGGTCCAGGCCGCCTTCATCGAAGGTACGGAAGTCACAGTGGGGATTGAAATCGATACCGAGGTCATCTCAGAGTCCAGGAGGAAGAAGTGGTCCTGCAGTCCTATACTAGTCGCTCAGTTCGGACAACGCGCCATCGGAGCTCATGGAAAATACGAGGAACACAACCGAGACCCCTCCACCGACCTCGAGCAAAGGCGGGCGGGCTCGTCGTGAGCCCCGAGACGGGTTGTTTGCGAACCTGGGAGAGCTCAGCAAGGCCCGACTCAACGCACTGGTTCTCGGTACCACCGCGGTGGGCTTTGCCATTGCCCCGACGGATCAACCGGCCTCGGTGCTGTTCTGGACTCTGGTGGGAACCGGCCTGGTGGCCGCTTCGGCATCGATGCTCAACCAACTGGTGGAAATGGATCGGGACGGGCGCATGCTTCGAACCGAACATCGGCCCCTTCCGGCGGGACTGGTCTCTCGTCGATCCGTTTTTGTGCTGGGCGTGGTCGTCGCCTACGTCGGAGTCGTGGTTCTTGGCTTGATGGTGAATCTGCTGGCCAGCGGTCTGGCCCTCGCCAACCTCTTGATCTACGTGCTGGTCTACACCCCATTGAAACCTCGGACCACGCTCAACACCCTGGTCGGAGCGATCTGTGGTTCGATCCCGCCCATGATCGGCTGGGCCGCAGCCACTGACGGCATTTCCAACGGAGCCTGGCTGCTTGGAGCACTTCTCTTTGTCTGGCAGCTGCCCCACTTCTTCGCCCTGGCGATGATCTACCGAGTCGACTACGAACGAGGTGGGTTCGCCATGCTTCCGGTGGTCGATGAACGAGGTGAAATCACCGCGCAGGTGATTCTCATCACATCACTGATCCTCATCCCCTTGGGTTTGAGTGCCACCGCGCTCGGTATCAGCGGCTGGATCTCCGGGATCGTCGCCATAAGTCTGGGCGGCATGATGTCGGTTCTTGCGCTGATGCTCTACGTCAAGAGAACCGACCAAGCCGCTCGAAAAGTCTTCTTTGGAAGCCTGGCCTACCTCCCGATCGTACTGGGGGCCATGGTCATCGACCGTGGACCCTTCGGCCAGACTCCTGCGCAGTCTGAAACTGTGAGCCTTACGAGCACACCATGACCGAAGAAACTCCCTCAACGGAGCAGCAACCTGATGGTCACCCCACTCTCACGATGAGGGGCGGCGGCTGGATTCTCGTGCTCTCGCTGATCGTCTCGCTGCTGCTCATCGGCTGGGCACTCTCCGGAGTCATCATCGGTAAGCGCCCCATCGGTGATGGAACCAACCTCGACTCCTACGGGTACGACCTCTCCAACCTTGGGGTTCCAGCTGCATCGATGGCTGCCAGTGGAAACGCTCGGGATTTTCTGAGCGTCTATCGAAACCCGGAGACCATTCCCGGCAAGGACCTCTTCGTCTACAACCAGCAGAGTCGGAAACGGTGGCTGGTCACCAAGGATCGAGTGATCGGAGTGGAGCTCAACGGCGAGTCGAGGGCCTACCCGACTCGATGCCTCAACGCACACGAGATCATCCTGGACACCCTCGGGGGTGTTCCCATTGCCGTGACCTACGCACCCTTCGCGGATGCTGCGGTGGTCCTGGAGATCGGGACGGATGAGGATGCGGTCGAGCATGGAGTGAGCGGCCTGCTGTGCAACAGCGCCCTGGTCACCTACGAGGTCGGCTCTGAGAACCCTTCTCTTTATTCACCTCTGCTGGGTCGCGCGATCAGCGGACCACGAGCGGGAGAAGAACTCAAGCGAGTCGACACGGTGAACCTCTGCAGCTGGCGAGACTGGCTGGAGCTTCATCCGGAGACCACCCTGGTGTTGCCCGAACCGACCAGCAAGAAACGCTACAAGGCGTTCTCATACCTGCGCTACTACAACGACTTCTCAGACAGCCTGAAGTATCCGGTGGTCCCGCTTCCGGCAAGTGGTTCCGAGAACGGGCAGCTTCCACGGCTCAAGGCGAGAATCATCGCGGTGACGGCGGGCGGCGAGCGAAAGGTGTGGCCGCTGACGCTGCTGGTCAAGGCGCTGGCAGCTGAGGGCGCTGATGAAGGCGTGGTTCGGGTTCCTCAGGGTGACACCGAGCTTGAATTCGTGGTTCGCAAGCTGCCCCAGACCGCCCACGTACGGACCTTGGACGACAGTCCGATTCAGATCGAACCCCGGTTGTTCTTTGCCTGGTGGGCCGCGCATCCGGACACCACGACCAGCGAGTTGGTCAGAACGCTTCCAGAGGGGACCGTGGCCATCCCACGGGAGCAGCCTCAAGGCTGACATCCGTTCAGCCGCGCATTCCCCAGAGCAGCGTCAGGTAGAGAATCACCCAGGCTGCATCGATGAAGTGCCAGTACATTCCACAGTAGACCAATCCTCTGCGCGAAAAGGCATCGCCCGAGTAGCGGCCCGCAAAGGCATGACGGGTCACCAGGCACAACGGGCCCAGACCACCGAGCACGTGCAGAGCGTGGAGTCCGGTCATGATGTAGAAGAGCCAGGCATAGAGTGAGGAGCGAAAGCCCAGATCTTCCTGAACCAGGATCATCCAGGCGAATCCCTGGGTGATCAGGAAACCCCCGACCAGACACAACGTACAAAGCATCCACCCCCCCACCCGGGAGGCGCTTCCGGAACGCACGGCCGTACGTGAAGCCAGGCCCAGCGTTCCTGAGGAACCGATGAGCAGAGCGGTGGAAAGAATCAGCAGCTTCGGCAGCCCGGGTGCCCCGGTAGGACGCCAGTCTCCCTCTTGAACAAGCTGCATCCGAACCACGATGTAGGCCAACACCACCGTCGCGAAGACCATGGCGAGTGAGATGATGAACAGAACCATCGCCAGACGCCCCGCCGCGGAGCGTTTCGCAGGATCCGAAATCGGATCACTTCCCCCATGCAGGAGTTGGTTCCAAGATGAAGTCGGTTGTTCAGCTGGCTTCACGAATGCACGCGCAATCGATCAGGTCACCCTGGTGAGGAGATGCCGGTTTGCTTGGCAATCGGTGCCTTGGGCGCCTTCGCGTCAAGGACTTCCTGGACAAGGGCGGGGTTGCCGTCGTAGTACAGGGGAGCATTCTGCTTGGTATCGATCACGGTGAGCGCGATCAGAAGTACCACGAATGCGATGCAAGCGACAAAGACGATCTGATTGAAAGGTCGATCCCACCAGAGGTGCATGAAGAACAGGGCGACGAGGGTCGCCTTGAGAACGGCGATCCCGATTGCGATGACAATGTTGAATTCACCAACATCGACGTATCGAACGGCAACAGTCAGCACGGTGAGAAACAGGAGCGCAAGGGTCGTCCAGACCAGGGTGGACATTGACACCAAGTGCCCAACGATGGGCTGGTTGCCTCCGCCTGCATGATGATCATGAGTTGAACTGGACATGAGACTCGATCCTTACGGGTGACGCCGGAGCTGGCGGAGGGATCAGTGAATGAGGTAGAAAAGTGGGAACAGGAAGATCCAGACGAGGTCGACGATGTGCCAATAGAGCCCTCCAAGGTCGACCGGGGCATAATAACGATGATCGAAATGTCCCTTCATGCCCCGAAGGATCAACCAGCCGATCATGACCATCCCGACCACCACGTGAATCCCGTGCAGACCGGTCATCGCGTAGTAGATGGCAAAGAATCGATGAGTGTTGACCGGAAGCGCCTTGTCCTCGAGGTGGGGCTTGTCGGAATATTCGACTTGGCCGACCGCCGCTCGGTCCGCCGCAATCTTCTCTTCCGGCTTGATGGCAGAGAGGCCGCCAGGACCAAGTGCCGCGGGCGCGACACTGACGGCATCCGAAGCGGGTGCAGCGGCCAGTCGGGCCTCGGCCACGGTTGGAAGACTTTCAGCGTTTTCAGTGGCGAGCAGTGCCGTTTCTGCGGACGCCGCACTGGCGTTCTCAGCCGCAAGGGTAAGCACTTCACCGTCGGCTCCGACCGCAGTGGCTTCCGCCTGATCCACGGGATAGTAGAAGGAAGGACCCCAGTTCAAGTTCACATGGATCTTATGCTCGTATTCGAAGTACTTGATCACCAGGAAGCCTGCCGCGCCAGCAAGAGTCAGCCAAAGACATGCAAGCATCAGGGTTCGCTTGCCGCGCTGAGCGAAGTGGACGGCGGCAGCCATCGACAGCGAACTGAGGATGAGAACCGCGGTATTGACTCCACCCAGCATGGTATTGAGGTACTGACTGGCATAGGAGAACAGCTCGGGATCATTCGCCCGAAGAATCGTGTAGAGAGCGAACAACGCGCCGAAGAAGAGAATTTCGGTACCGAGAAACAGCCACATCCCGAGCTTGACGGATTCGTACTGCTGCTGAGGCGTATCGAAGTGATGAGCCTGGAATGGCGTGTCGGAGTGACCGTGCCCCTGGCCATCGACCATTCCTGGCGTTTCTTCTGGTTTGCTGTCGATCGCAGTCACGAAGGAGTCCTCTTCTTTGGGTGCTCAGTGCGCCGAGGATACAGTGTCGGGATCATCATCTCGAATTACGACGTACCCCTGCTCCTCTTCACTCCAATGCACGGCTCTGAAGTCGTAGCAATCGCCGACCGAGGGGGTCGTCTTGAAGTTGTCGTGAGGCGGGGGCGAAGTGCACTGCCATTCGAGACTGCGGCCGCCCCAGGGGTTCGCGGGGGCCTTGCGTCCGAAGAAGAGCGAGTGCAGCAGGTAGAAAGCGGTCAGGAAGAAGCCCGCCGCCATGATGTAGGAGCCGACGGTCGAGATCATGTGGTAGATGGTGAATTCAGGCTGGTAGTCGTAATAACGACGCGGCATGCCATGACTTCCCAGCATGAACTGGGTGAAGAACGTGACGTTGAACCCAACGAAGACCAGCACGAATGCAATTCGGCCGAGGGTCTCGTCGAACATGCGCCCGAACATCTTCGGCCACCAGTGGTGGAGACCACCGATGAAGGCGATCAAGGCCGAACCCATCATCACATAGTGGAAGTGTGCGACCACGAAATACGTGTCGTGAAGGTGGATGTCGACATTGAGCGTGCCGAGGTAGATCCCGGTGAGACCACCGATCGTGAACAGGAAGATGAAACCAAGCGCGTAGAGCATCGCGGTATTCAGTGCGATCGACCCCTTGTACAGGGTCGCCAGCCAATTGAAGACCTTGATCGCCGAAGGAATGGCCACACTGAACGTGATCGCGGAGAAGATCGTATTCATCAGGGCACTCTGCCCTGAGGTGAACATGTGGTGACCCCAGACCAAGAAGCTGAAGATCGCGATTGCCACGGAAGAGTAGGCAATGAATGTGTATCCGAAGATGTGGCGGTGACTGTGCACCGTGATCAGTTCGGAGATGATGCCCATGGCGGGCAGGATCATGATGTAGACCGCCGGGTGGGAATAGAACCAGAAGAAGTGCTGGAACAGGACGGGGTCGCCGCCCATCGCCGGATCGAAGATGCCGATCTGGAAGACTCGCTCGAGCCCGACCAGCATGAGGGTGATCGCAAGGACCGGGGTTGCCAGGATCTGGATCAACGCCGTGGCGTAAAGCGCCCAGAGGAAGAGTGGCATCCGGAACCAAGTCATGCCCTTGGGGCGCATCTTGTGGACGGTCACCACGAAGTTCAACCCGGTGAAGATCGAACTGAAGCCGAGGATGAACACCCCGAAGATGACGGGGACCACGCCTCCGAGTTCAGTCTTCGTCGAATAGGGGGTGTAGAAGGTCCAGCCCGTATCGAACCCACCGAAGAGCAGGGCCAATACGGTGAAGATTGCCCCAATGATCCAGAGGTGGAAACTGAACAGGTTCAGGCGGGGGAACGCGACATCCTTCGCGCCGAGCATGATCGGCAGCACAAAGTTGCCCAGCGAACCCGGAATGCTCGGAATAATCACGAGGAACACCATCACCGCTCCGTGGAGGGTGAAGAAGATGTTGTAGGTCTCGGGTTCGATGATCGTCTGTCCGGGAGCGATCAGCTCGGTTCGGATGATCAGAGCGAAGATGCCTCCGACCAGGAACGAGGTGAGGACGCCGAGGAGATACATCACCCCGATGCGCTTGTGATCAAGTGTGAACGCCCAGGACGCGACGCCCTTGGACCAGGTGAGGTAGTTGTCGACCGGTGGGGTGACGGCGCCTGGTGCGGCTCCGGCAAGCTCTCCGGGTGGAGTTGTGTCAATGGTGGTCATGGTTCAATTCCGACTCGTGGTCCTGTCATTCGGAAACTGCTCCCGCAGGCGCTTCGGCGGGGGTACTTTCAATCGCCGCTGCCTTGGCTTCAGCGATACGCGCTTCGGCCTCTTCAATCATCGCCTGGTCCTTGAAGGAGCCATCGGCGTTGAACTGATCGATGTTCTTCATCATTCCAATGACCGCGTCGATCGCCCGGTCATTGAGCTGCCCCTGGAAGGTGGGCATCTGATTTCCATACCCGGCGACCAGCAGAGCGCCAGGGTTGTAGATGGATTCGCGTATGTAGGCCTCGGGGGTTTCGTACAGCTTCCCGTCACCGATGTAATCCGAGAGTTTGTTCTTGCCGGCGATGAACTTCGAACCACCGGAAACCTCGCCTTCGCCCTTGACCACTCGGTCCCAGATCGCGGGCAGACCGTTGCGGGGGCCCCAGCTTGGTCCACTGCCGTCGATGCCATCAAGAGAGTGGCAGGTGACGCATCGCTTGTAGAGCTTGGGACCGGCCATGAAGTAGAGGTCCTGCTCGGGAATGACATCGAGCCAGCGAGCCTGTTCCTTGGTCCACTCTTCAAAATCCTCGTCGGGGAAGACCCGGACGTGAACGTTCATGTTCCAGTGACTGTCTCCGCAGTACTCGGTGCAGAACAACCAGAAGAAATCTGATTCGTCATCTGGATCGGTCACCACATCGGACTCGAACCAGAGGTACGTGTAACGGCCGGGAACGACATCCTGCTTGACTCGGAAATCAGGAATGTAGAGGCTGTGGAGCACGTCCTTGCTGCGCATCACGAGCTGAACCGGTCGACCGGCGGGAATCACGAGTTCGGAAGTCGATTTGGCACCGTTGGGGTACTCGAACTCCCAAGCCCATTGCTGAGCGGTCACGTTGATCTTGAAGGCATCCTTGGGCGGGGTCCTGAGGTCCAGGTATCCGATGAAGCCCATGAAGAAGATCCCGATGAGAATCAGGGTGGGTATGACCGTCCAAGTGACCTCGAGCGTCGTGTTGTGAACGGGTCCTTCGGAGAATTCAACGTGCTTGCTTCGCTGCCGATACCTGAATGAGAACCACACCAGGACCAGCGTCACCAGGCCGAAGAAGAAGTAGTTGATCCAATTGATGATGTAGAAGGACAGATCGATGAAGGGCGCCTGCTTGGACGCGCCTTCAGGCATCCAGAAGTTGGAGGGCGTTGGCTCCGAGCCTGCTTCGGCCAGAAGCAGCACGACGCCTTCGAACATGCCGCACAACGAGGAAATCATCGTTCCGCTCCTGAAATGAGACCAAGGTCCTGCTTCCCATCCCCGGCGTCGGGGCCGGACTTGCTGGAAGCATTCGACTTTCTTCGATCGGAAGCCCACATCCAGCCCAGTCCGACGGCCAGGATCACCAGGGTGATGGCGCCCCCGATCTGCATCAGCCTGATCGCGACCAGGACATAGCTTTTGGAATCGGGATCGTAGACGTGGCACCAAAGGATGAACCGGTCGAGGGTGGAGCCGATTCGCCCCTCCCCTGCTTCAAGCAGGGCGAGTCTCATTGTTCCGGGGTCGTGGGTCGCTCCGTAGAGGTACCGGGAGAGACGTCCGTCGGGAGTGACTACAAACAACCCTGCGGCGTGGGCATATTCCCCGTCGGGTTGCAACCGATACCGAAAGCCCACCGCTTCCGCGACCGCTTCGGAGCTCTCAGCCGGTCCAGTCAGGAAGTGCCAGCCCTTGCCACTCTGGCGACGATCGTACATCAGCACGTATGAGGTTCGCTTGGCAGCGGCCAACTCCGGGGTTTCATCGGGATTGATGCTGATGGAGACGACATCGAATTCCTTGCCGGTGGTCCAGTTGATCTTGCGAAGGGTGTCGGTCATCTCGTTGAGGACGAGGTTGCACAGCTGAGGACACTTGAAGTACCCCATCTGAAGCAGCACCGGTCGTTCCCCGGTGAAGAGGTCGCCAAGAGCAATGGTGTTTCCGGACTCGTCGACGAACTCCGCGTCGAGCGGCAGCTGGGCGTTGACCCGTTCCACGATGTCGACACCTTCGAGTTCATGAGGAACCTCGGAGATGGACTGTGCCGAACCCCACGCAACTGCCGAGCAGGCCAGCATGGCGAACGAGAGGAGTTGGATGGAACGGAAAGTAATCACGGAGTGTTGGATTCCTGTTGGTCGGCGAGGAGCATCATCGAGGTATCACCGTCGGCCTGTGCTTGGGGAGATCGGGAGCCCGCCACCATCAACTCCATCGCACGTTCGATGGGGATTCGAATACGGGTCTCCGCGTCGGCCTCGGTGCCCCCCATGGGGATCACCTGGTAGGAGTGGTAACCCTGGAGCATGGCTTCTTGAGAACCACGAAGTTCGGTGAGTTCAAGTGCGGGTCGATCGATCACCTTAGCCTGCACTTCCACCTCTTGGAAAGCGAAAAAGATCACCGTGACTGCAACCACCGTAACAGTGAGCAGGACGAAGCTGACCAGCATCAGAAACCAGGTCCAGCCTGATTCCGGATCATCTATCTGACCTGCAACGTGACCTTGTTGTCCATGTTCAGCGGTCATTGACTTCGAAGACCTTTCAAGAGCGAAGAATCAAAGGCCGCCTGGCGGCCGGAAGACACAACTGGGTTCAGAAGTTTTCGAACCCGACGGATTTATCGAGCCACGGATCCTTGCGGCACACCAGAGGATGGGAACGAAGACGTCCGATAGTGACGCCAGCGAAGATCGAGAGCATTCCAACCAGCAGGAGCCAGTTGACGGGCCGAAAAATGCCGGTCCGCTCGGAAGCATAGGCTTCCGCGGCGGCGTCGTAGGTGGCAAAGGATGCAAGATCATGAGGAATCATCGGCATCACCAGCCAATAGACGTCGAACCACCCGAAGAACAGCATCCAGACCGCGGCGATCATCAGAGTCTTCCAGTCCCGCTTGGGGTGGCGGGAGATCAGAAAGACGAATGGGATGCAGAAATGCCCGAACAGGAGCCAGGCACTGAACCAGCCCCACTCTCCGAGCTGCCGGGCAAGGAACCAGCCGGTTTCTTCGGGGATGTTGGCGTACCAGATGAGCATGTACTGGCTGAATCCGATGTAAGCCCAGAACACCATGCCGAAGGCAAAGAGGAACTTGCCCATGTCCTGGTAGTGCTCTCGGGTAATCAGATTGACCATGTAGCCATTTCTCTGAAGGAGAAGACACACGATGATCATGACCGAAAACCCGCAGGTCGCGGTGCCACAGAATGCGTAGACACCAAACATGGTGCTGAACCAGGCGGGTGAGAGGGACATCATCCAGTCGAAGGCGGCGAAGGTCACACTGAGGCCGAAGAGAATCGCTGCCACAGGAGCCATTTTCTGCATGGTGCGCGTGGCGGCGAGGCCGCCATCGCGGCCCTGTCGGATCGACATTCGCAGGAACCAGGTGCCCAGGAACGCCCAGATGATGAAGTAGATCGCGGCGCGGATCATGAAGAATGGGACATTGAGGAAGGCAAGCTTGCCTTCAACGAGGTGCGCTTCTTCAGGAGCTTCCTCCGCCAACATTGCCATGTCGGTCCAGGGGAAGAGTTTTCCGGCATCGCCCATGAAGATCAGAACCGCGATTGGCACGAACCCGAGCCAGAGCCAGTTGAGGTTGGAGGCCAGTACCTCGGCAGGTCTTCGGACCACCGTGCTCCAGCCGGCCTTGGTGAGGTGCTGGATGAAGACGAAGAACAGCGTGCCCAGTGAGATTTCGAGAACGAAGATCCAGTTCTGCAGCCACGAACGCCAGAAGACCGGCCATTCGACGTTGCCGGTCACTGCCAGGAGGATCGCGGCGATCAGCGCGAGAATACCAAGCGCGAAGCACGCAAGACGTGCGACGGACCCCGTCGAGCCAAGCTCGATGTTGCGATCACTGAGATCGATCGGTACGTGTGCGTGGCTCATGGATTCAAACTCGCACGCTCTTGGGGTGGGACGTCCTGAAGGGTCGCATCCTGCGACTTCTGGAGCGCCTTGACGTACGCCGCGATCGTCCATCGATCGCGAGGCGGGATCTGGGCGGCGTAACCGGCCATGTTGCGGATTCCGTGGGTGATGGTGTTGAAGATCTGCCCCGGAGGCTGGTCCCTGACCTCAGGATCATGGAGACTTTTCGCCTGCACCCAGGCAGTCCCGTAGATCGGGCCATCCGCATTCGACATCGCGACCATGGCCCGCTGATTGACAATGCCGTCACCAAACCCCGAATAACCATGACAGGCAGAGCAATAGATGTTGAATCGTTCACGGCCCCGATTCAGGACTTCCATCGTGACCGAAACCTGCTCGGGCATGGTGGCTGCCCAGGCGCCATCAACCACACCTTCGCTGAAGTGCACGTCGTCGCGGGACTGACCCACAGCAACGACACCGGGGATCTGGGGGCGCATCGCGCGATCATCGGCAAAGAGTGGGTTCACCTCCTGGGTGTCGAAACGAGGCTGGTAGTCCATGTCCTGGATGATGTGAATGGGACGACCCGAAGAGGGTGCGGACCGAGTCCAGGCAATCACGGCAAAGGGGATGACCGCCAGCGTACCGATCAGGGAAGCCGCGAAGAGAATGATTCGGGGTGGGAAGAACTTGTTCATCGCATCAATCCTCCACTTCCTCAATGGCCACGGGGTCCAGGGACTTGAGGAACTCAGAGGTGCGAGCCTTGAAATACCGAGGATCCCTGGCTTCGATCACCACGAAGAATCGGTCATCGCTTGCACGTCGGAATCGCTTGCTGCGGAACAGTGGGTGGTAGAGCTGAGGCAACCCGTTGAAGGCGAACATCAGTCCCACGGTCGTCAGGGCCGAGAAGAGGATGGTGAGTTCGAACATCACGGGAATAAATGCCGGGGTGGAAAGCAGGGGCTTGCCGGAGATGAGGTAGGGGTAGCCCGTCACCCAGACCATCGCCCAGACCGACCAGTCGGTGGCATTGGTGAAGGCCTGAAGGACAAACGCCGTGAGGGTGCCGGACATGCCCATGAAGAACACGATGATCGGAAGGATCGTCTGGCGGATGCCCATGGCCTTGTCGAGTCCGTGTACCGGGAACGGGGTGCAGCAGTCCCACCACTTGTACCCCTCGGCGCGCACCTTCTCGGCGGCCTTGAGGATCTGGGCGGGGGTCTCGAACTCCGCGATCATTCCATACATGTGAGGACGGTTGGGATCTGCGGGCTTTGCGACCTTGGTCTTTTTAGGCTTGGTGGTGAGGGTACTCATGAGGTGGCCTCCCCCTGACTGGTATGGGCATGCTCTTCGCCGTGGTGCTCATCGTGGTCTTCACCGAAATGCGGGTCGGCCTGGGGCATGATCGCCTTCACTTCTGCAATGGCCACCATCGGCACGAAACGGCAGAACAACAGGAAGAGGACCATGAAGAGGCCAAAGCTTCCGAAGAAGGTTCCGATGTCCACCCAGGTCGGGGTGAAGACGTCCCAGGAACTCGGGAGGAAGTCGTTGGCGAGGCTGGACACGATGATCACGAATCGCTCGAACCACATACCGACGTTCACAAAGAGGCTGAGAATGAACATGATCGGAATCGAGGTTCTGAGAGCCTTGAACCAGAAGAGCTGAGGCGTGATCACATTGCAGCTGACCATGATGAAATAGGCCCACCAGTACTGGCCGAAGGCGCGGTTGAGGAAGGCAAACTTCTCGTAGATCGCGCCGGAATACCAGGCAATGAAGAACTCCATCGCGTAGGCGTAGCCGACCATGCAGCCGGTGACCAGGATCACCTTGTTCATGTTGTCCAGGTGTCGCAGGGTGATGAGATTCTTCAAGCCGAAGATCTCACGGGCCGGGACCGCCAGAGTGACCACCATGGCGAACCCGGAGAAGACGGCACCCGCAACGAAGTAGGGTGGGAAGATCGTAGTGTGCCAGCCGGGAAGCTGACTGGTCGCAAAGTCGAAGGAAACCACCGAGTGCACTGAAAGCACCAGGGGAGTGGAGAGCGCTGCGAGCAGGAGGTAGGCACGCTCATAGCGATGCCAGTGGCGGTTGCTGCCACGCCAACCGAGTGCAAACGCACCGTAGACGATCTGCTGGATCTTGCCCTTTGCGCGATCGCGCATGGTGGCGAGGTCCGGCACCAGTCCTGTGAACCAGAACAGCAGGGACACCGTGAAGTAAGTACCGACTGCAAAGACATCCCAGAGCAGCGGACTGCGGAACTGGGGCCACATTTCCATTTGATTCGGAAGCGGGAAGAGCCAGTACACGACCCAGACACGACCGACGTGGATCCCCGGGAAGAGACCGGCGCAGATGACCGCGAAGATCGTCATCGCTTCGGCGAATCGATTGATGCCGGTTCGCCATTTCTGCCTGAACAGGAAGAGAATCGCGGAGATGAGCGTGCCTGCGTGGCCGATACCGACCCAGAACACGAAGTTCGTGATGTCGTAGGCCCACATCACCGGATTGTTGAGACCCCAGACCCCGACTCCGGTCACGATCAGGTAGAGCACGCAGAATCCGAGGATGCCGAGCAGACCGAGTCCGACAGCGAAGCAGATGTACCAGGCCATTGGCGTTCGCCGTGCCTCGGCAACCTGACAGACCTGCTGAGTCACCTGGTTGAAGCGGTCCATGTTGAGGACCAAAGGCTGACGCACACCCGGCTGATCCGTGGTGTTGTCGACCAGCGGGCGATTCATTCCGGGCTCGAGGTTGATGGAGGTCATGATCGGGCCTCCTTGATCAGGTCATCGAGCGATGCCGCGCTTCCATGCTGATGAGAGGCATCTGAACCGTGGTCATGGTCATGGTCGTGGTCGTGGCCATCGTGCCCGTGCCCGTGGTCATCGTGGCCGTGGCCGTGGCCGTGGCCGTGGCTCCGCTTCGGCTTCGGCTTCGGCTCGGCGTGGCCGTGGCTGTGCCCGTGCCCGTGGCCGTGGCCGCCGTGCGCATCGTGGCCGAGCACCTGCATCATGAGCGCGTGGTAGGTCCGTGACTGCGCAGAATTGCGCGGAATTGCGCGGGATTGCGCACCTGCATCAGCACGATGTTCATGATCACGCCGGCGAACGACACCCAGAACATCAGCGGGCCGTCGACAATCTCGGGCACGAAGAGCCGGCGCACCGCCT
>NHEC01000047.1 GCA_002171655.1 Planctomycetes bacterium TMED75 | reverse complement strand
CAGTATCCAAAAACCGAGCCACCGGGACGAAAGCCGGGGGTCTGGTTGAAGGGGTACATCCAGCGATCGAGTGACGGGGTGTCCTTGCTGATCGTGATCAGATCATCGCCCTGAGCAGGGGAGGTAAGGACCATCGTCCCCACCAGCGTGCTGGCTACTGAAAGTGTCGAGAGGATCATTCCTGACTGAAGGCGTGGCATTTGGGGGCTCCTAGCGGACATTGAAGAGGCGACGCGGGGTGGCTTTCGGGCTCGTCTGGGCCCCTTTGGCGGTCAGATGGACGAGGTTCCTCAAACCATTTCAAGTTCAAATAGGCCTTTGAAGTGTTCGCTGCATTATTTCGAATGCAAGCTTGAATCTGTTACCATATTGAGACTGAGTCTCAATATCAAGATCTCTTTCCCTCTTTTGGACGTATAGACTGTCCCACGGACCCTGTCTTTCTGGTCCTTCTCTGTCCTTCGCTTTCGTACCGCGGTAGTACGGCCTGATTTGCCTCACGTTCGGTCATTCATGCACTCTCCATGCCAGCGCTCAAAGGTTCGATCCGGTTTCACCATGGTGGAGCTGCTGGTCGTTATTGGCATCGTGCTGATTCTGATGGGATTCGTCATCACCATCGGCGGTAAGGTGAGCAAGCAGGCGCGAGAGGTCACCGAGCGAAACGCTGCCCGGCAGTCACTCATCGCCTGGACGTCGTATGCCCTTGATCACAATGGTGACCTGCTTCCGGGTTACCGTTCCGGTCTGGAGGCGATGACTCCTGACGGTGAGCTCATTTCGTCTTCTACGATTGGGGTTGCCGGAAATCGATATCCCTGGCGACTTGCGCCGTACCTTGGCTACAACTTCGACGTTCTCTATGTGAACGAACAAAACGAGTTCCTTGAGGAACTGCGAATCAATGACTATCCCAGCTACGTCTACACCGTTGCGACGTTTCCCTCGCTCGGAATCAATTCGACTTGGCTGGGGGGAGATGAAATCGACGGCTGCTTCAATCCTGCTCTGACCAACCTTCTGGGTAATTTCTACTGCTCCTCCATGAGTCAGATCCGCAATCCGCAACTGATGACCGTTTTCGCCTCTGCCCGTGGTAATTCCTCGCCCAACGGATCTGGAAGCACGATTGAGGGGTACTTCAAGGTTGCCAGTCCTGCCTTCTCCTCCCGTCGCTGGGAGTCTGAGTACGATCCCAACGATTCCACCTCCTTTGGCAACATTTCCGGGCGTTGGGATGGACGCTCCGTCATTTCCAGAGTCGATGGATCGGTGGATGCCCTGACCACGGAGGAGCTGGATGACATGCGGCTCTGGGCTGATCGCGCTGATTCCAAGGACTGGAAGCTGGCCCCCTGACTGGGGGGCTGTTCAGCCACTAGAATCCTCTGCATGCCGGAATCCTGCCCCATAGAGCTGGTTGTCGCCATAGATGATGCGAATACGATCCGCGAGATCCGCTCTCGGCTTGCGGAATCTCATGCAGCAGTCACGTGGATCGTCCGAGAGATTCAGGAGCTTTCCAGTGGCACTTCGGCAATCGCTCGACTGGCGCTCATCGATCTGGAAGCGGTTCGTGGGATGGGGGAGGACGGCCCTGCCGGACTGGGTGATGTTCCTTTCATCGTGGTCTCGGACAAGGGGTCGCCCCGGGACACGTTGGAGGCATTCACGTCGGGTGCCTCTGATTTCTTCACCACCCTTCCTGAGCCACTTGAGTTTCAATCCCGGTTGCGACGTCATGCACTCGCTCATGCGGCTGACCTGCGGCATCGACGAAGTTCGCAGAGTGCAGTACAGATCAGTGATCAGCTTCGATCCCAGAATGCCGAACTGCAGGAACTCAACAGCATGTTCCGCCAGTCGATCGACGCTCTTCGGGACAAGGTTGACACCCAGGGCGTGCGGCTGCAGTCGATCGGTAATGTCGGTATTGAACTCAACGAGATCCGTGACCTTGACATCCTGATGCAGCACGTGCTGACGGAGGCACGGCATCTCGTTCGCGCGGAGGCAGGTGCGATCCTCACTCGGGACGAAGATGATCTCGTGGTTCGATTCGTTCAGAATGACGCTCACCTTCAAAGTGGTCGGAGTTTCGTCGATCTGGCCGGTGGTTTTCGAGTACCGATCTCTCACGGATCGATCTCAGGTCGAGTCAGCATTACCGGTGAACACGTCAACGTCGAGGATGTGTACAAGATTCCCGCTGATGCGGGGTACCACTTTCTCAGCTCCTACGACGAGCGAACCGGCTACCGCACCAAGGCGATGCTGGCCTATCCTCTGAAATCGCCCAATGGTGATCCGCTGGGAGTCCTTCAGCTCGCGAACCCCAGCACACCGGATGGTCAGCCCAAAGCTCGTTTCGACACCGAAGACGTCGGTCTCATTCGCAATCTGGCTTCGATCGCCAGTGTCGCCCTGGAGCGTGCGCGCATCACTCGATCGCTGATCGAGCGAATGATCGCCATGGCGGAGATTCATGATCCCAAGGAAACAGGAGCGCACGTGAAGCGCGTCGCGGGCTATTCGCGAGTTCTGTTTGAAGGTTGGGCGAAACGACGGGGCATGCCTCAGATCGAGATGGAACGTCAGCGTGACCGGTTGTCCATTGCCGCGATGCTTCACGATGTTGGCAAGATCGGCATACCAGATGCGATACTGAAGAAGCCCGGTCGACTCGATCCCGATGAATTTGCCCGCATGCAGATGCACACCCTGATCGGTGCCCGACTCTTCGAACACACTCATGCCGACTTCGATGAACTCGCCCGTACTGTCGCGCTGCATCATCATGAGCGATGGGATGGTGGGGGATATCCGGGCGCACTCGATCCTGATGAAGTTGATCTGGCACCAACCGAGCCGATCCGACAGGGTCTCGCGGGCGAGGACATTCCCATTGAGGCACGTATTGTCGGACTTGCAGATGTCTACGACGCGCTCTGTTCGGTTCGTTCCTACAAGGAAGCCTGGCCTGAAGAGCGAGTGCTAGCAGAAATCCAAGAACTGTCTGGGACCCACTTCGATCCCGAACTCGTGGAGATTTTCCTCGAGGAGCTGGACCGAATCCGAGCGGTCCGCGATACGCATCCTCGTAAGTTCTAATCAGCTGGTGTTGTGCTTCTCGCACTCGCGGTGTCGGGCAGCCAGCTTCAGCAGGGTCCCCAGTACGCAAGGATGAAGGCAAGGTCCGTTCCGTCAACGAATCCGTCACCACTCAAGTCTTCCTCACATCCACTGCAGGCACCCCAGGCGGCAAGTAGTCGGGCAAGATCGGTTCCACCCCGAATCCAGTCCTGATCGAGATCCCCCGGACAGGGTTGGCTTGGATTGCATGAAACCTCGAACTGGTTGCCTCCGAGATCCGTCCACTCGCCTTCGAACTGCTGCGGTCCGTTCTCACAGAAGTAGGACCCACTGATCGTGGCGGTGGAATCAAACGGTATGTAGAGAGCGGTTCCCTGCCCACCCGAGTTGGTGGCAAACCGGGTGTTGGTGATCTGAAGTTCGACGTGGTTGCCTGAAATTGCCGCGCCTTGAGACGCAATATTGTCCTCAAAGATGCAGTCGTTGATCTGGATCAGGCTGGGATCCTGGTACGCCCCCCAGAGCCGGAGTGCACCACCCAGAGTATCGCTGTAGTTGCCGGTGAAGACGCATTGTTCGATGAGCAGGAAATCACTCTCATCCGCGCAGATTCCACCCGACAGATAGGTGCTGTCATTGTTGCGGATTACCGAGCGGCGAACTTCGAGTCGACGGATGTCCCCACCCATCCAGATGCCGGGTTCCCGGCAGTTCTCGATGATGCAGTCATCGACGATCAGTTCTATACCTGGTCCGTCGTTGTATGAGAACGCCTGAATCCCGCCGCTGGCTCCGTTGCGAATGGTCACCCCGCTGATCTTCAGGCGTGCGGAGAAGAGGCCATCATCACCGATGCCATCCCACCCGAAAAGAGTGATGACCGGTGCGTAGCTCTGGGCGTCGAGGATCGTCACCTCACGACCGTCCACCCCGATCAATTCGAGATCTCTGGAGTCGATGTTGGCCAGTGGATCAGCACCGAAGTCGAGAACCGCGTACGTGCCCGCGCGGATCTCGATTCGATCGCCGTCCGCGGAGGCTTCGATGGCTTCCTGGATGCTGCTGAAGTCTGCAGGTCCATCATCGTCCACCGTCCAGACCTCACCCTGGGTCGTCGTCGAGAGCAAAGCTGCCAATGCCAGGCCAGCGAGCTGTGGTGTCGGTGACATCATGCATCCACCATACCCCAACCGCCCCGGGGTTCGTGCATCGACCATTCAGAAGAACGTGATTGAACGCCGTTTTCCTTCGTCTTCAGCACGCCCTAATCACTCCATCAGGTCATTACAGGGCGTTCGGCGGTGTCCTCACAACGAAACACCCCACCATGAAACCATGGCAGGGTGTTGCAGCACGCGCGGAGGGACTCGAACCCCCAACCCTCGGCTTCGAAGGCCGATGCTCTATCCAATTGAGCTACGCGCGCGTCGGTTGAATAGCAATTTCCCATTGTAGCGAGCACTTGAGGGGGGCGCTTCCCATCTCCTCACGCCGTTTGGCGGGTCATCAGGGGTTATCTCCTATACTCTCCAACTTCCCATTCTTCTTGGAGGCATTCTCATGGGCATCATGGACGGTAAACGTGGCTTGATCGTCGGCATCGCCAACGACCGATCCTTCGCATATTCGATCACCGAAAGTCTGGTCCGAGAAGGCGCTGAGTGTCTGTTCACCCACCTTCCTGGGGAGAAGATGCTGAGGCGGTGCAACAAGGCCATAAGCGGTCTGGGGATCGAGGATCCGTGGCTCAAGCCACTTGATGCGTCCAGTGACGAAAACCTCGATGAAGTCTTTGATTCGATCAAGTCTGATTTTGGTTCGATTGACTTTCTGGTTCATTCGATCGCATTCGCCGACAAGGACTGGCTGCAGGTCGGCAAGTTCGCCGCCACCCCTCGTGAAGTCTTCACCCAGGCGATTGACATCTCTGCCTACACCTATGCCGCAATGGCGAATCGTGCAGCCGACGTGATGCCGGATGGCGGATCAATGCTCGCGATGAGTTACTACGGTGCGGAGAAGGCGGTTCCTGGTTACAACGTGATGGGGGTCGCCAAGGCCGCACTGGAAGCCACGAACCGATACCTAGCGCTTGAGCTGGGGCCGAAGAATCTCCGCATGAACGTGATTTCCGGCGGCCCACTGCGCACCATGAGTTCCATGGCAGTCGGTGGATTCGCCGAGATCCTGGACTGGGTCGAGCAGAAGGCACCTCTGCACCGCAACATCACTGGCGCTGACGTCGGCAATACTGCTTCCTGGCTGCTCAGCGACTACTCCGCTGGAATCACCGGGCAGGTCGTCTACGTTGACAGTGGTTACTCGATCGTCGGACTCTGAATCCGTTCATTCCGGAGGGTTGTGAAAGATCCAGGGTTCTTCCGAATCCAGGTATCGGCTGGGGATCAACCATTCTCGAATGAGTGACGCCAGCGGTGCGATGCCCTCTCCAGTCAAGGCGCTCACCCTCGGTCCCTCCCATGCTTTGAGGTCATCCAGCCGGTCGATCTTGTTCAGCACCACCAGGTCGGGGGTGCGACCCAGTGCGGGAGCGCGTGCGGCGGGATCCTCGACCACCAGAATCAGCAGATCAGCGCTTTCGATGAACTGATCTGAAAGCCTGATGGCGCTCTGTTCGATGGCGTCATCACTGGTTCGTCGGCCCGGCAGATCAACGACCTCGCAGGCAACACCATCGAGCAGCACCCGTGACACCACCGCATCTCGGGTCGTTCCCGCTTGGTCCGCTGCAATTGCCACTTCCTGGCCGGCCAGGGTGTTGAGCAGCGTACTCTTGCCCACATTGGGGCTGCCGGCAATTCCAATCAAGGGTGGGCTGAGCAGTCGTTGGAGTGCGCGGATTCGTTCAAAATCCTCTGAAGCCGCTGGCCTGACCGCTGCTCGATGCCGCTTTGGCTGAGCAAGCAGCAGCGGAATCGCTCTGGGGCTTTCGGTGATGGCCAGTGCTTCAAGCAGGGCTGCCTCAATCGAATCGGTCGCTTCCGGCCAGGCGTCTGCCAAGGGGATCGAATCTGCAAGCCGAAGCTCGACCCCGATCTGCTCAAGAGCCCGCGAGAGCAGTTGACGTATGCGCGGCCCCCCATGGGGCATCAGCAAGCATGAATCGACGCCAGTTCTCGCGATCACCGCCTCATCGATTCCCGCTACCTCGACCAGAGTGGTCTTGCTGACTGCAGGAATGGTGACCTTCAGGCGGCCAAGGGTCTTCTCGACCTCACCCTGCAGATGAAGTACGCCGATCGCCCCCGGCAGCGGACTGCTCGCCCACCACGCACGGCATCGGAGATCCGGCTGGTCCGGATGGTCGCTCATTCCTCAGAGTCGACCGGTTCGGCAAGCGCCAGCTTCGCAGAGGCCAGAATTCCCCTCAATTCGAGTTCGGGAATCAGACGGTTGACCAGTTCGTCCCCGTCGAAGAGTTCCGAGGCATTCCCCCCGGTGGCAATGACCAGGGGAAAAGCTTCGTAGGCCAGCGCGAATTCCTCGACCATGCGCCACGCCAGGCCTCGGACTCCGTGGTACACGCCGCGTTGCATCGCAGATGCCGTATTGCGTCCGAACGGTTCGCCGTCTGGTTTCGAGAAATTCAACTGGGGCAGTGCATCGGTACCCGCATGCAACGCATCCAGCTGCATCTGAACGCCGGGTGCGATCACTCCGCCATGAAACACACCTTCGCCATCGACGAAATCAACGGTAACCGCGGTTCCGGCGTTGATCACCACGCATGCTTGCTTGAGTAAATCCCACGAGGCGGCGGCGCACAACAGCCGATCAACGCCGGGGGTCGCTTCCGGATCCAGAGCAAGTCCGATGGGAACCGGGAGGTCGGTGCCAAGTTCGTAGACCTCTTCGCCCAATTGATCCTCGATGACGGATCGGAGTTCACGAGCCGTCACCTCGTTGACGGAGGCCATCGCCACGGCCCGCTTTTCCGATTCCGCGCATGCCTTCCAGTGTTCGGTGACCACTTCGACGATTTTCGCTCGATCAGTCCCCTCGATGTCCACGGACTGGTCGAGTTCGTCGTTGCGGAAGAGACCGACGTGGGTCCTGGTGTTGCCTACGGAGATGGCAATGAGATCAAGGGATGGCATGGTGTGGTTCGCCGTGTTCAGGTCTGTGGAGTGATGGAGGATCCGGCTCGAATTCTGCGGACCAGTTCATCGTGAATCTGCAGGGTAACCGCTCCGATCGAACCGGATCGTATCGATCGTCCGTCTACCGCTTGTATCGACGCCAGGACCCGGCTGCTGGAGGTGATGAAGGCTTCGTCCGCGTCTCGGAGCTCCTTGGCGCTGATCGAGGTCTCTTCGATTCTCAGCCCCAGAGCTTGCGCGGCGTCCAGGGCCAGCTGGCGATTGATCCCGGGCAGGATCGGTCTCGGATGGTTGAGTTGAGGAGTCCGCACCGTGGTGCCCTGGACCACGAAGATGTTGGAAGAGGAGCCTTCGGTGAGGACCCCGTCCAGCTGCAGAATTGGTTCCTGGGCCTGCATTTGCTCTGCGGCCATCGTTGCCAGGACGTTCTCAAGCAGATTCGTCGCCTTCACGTCGCAGTGCATTCGACGCAGATCCGGTTCCACCGTCACTGAAATCTGCATCGGCTGCGTCATACTTTCCAGGGAAGCAGCGGGGGACCCCACCGCGATCACCGAGGGAGTCAGGTTGGAATCAGGGCAGTGTCTCCGCGGAATCTGCACTCCACGCGTCACCTGCAGATAGACCATCGCATCCTCGGTCTGCAGGGATTCCATCAAGGACCTGCAGATGATCCGGTAGTCATCTGGCTTGAATCCGGTGATCTTGGTGTAGGCAAGACTCCTGCGGAGTCTTTGCACGTGCTGGTCCATGCCCACACCGACTCCATCAAAGAAGCGGACCGCCTCGTAGACCGAGTCTCCGTACATGAACCCTCGGTCGAACACACTGATTCGAGCATCCTCGGGCTGGCTGATTGTGCCGTTGATCCATACCAGCATGAGTCCAGTGTAGGCTTCAGGCGTGACGGACGCGGGCCGCGCCCACGATCGCCTGCGCTCTTGCCAAATCCACCGGTTGCTCCCAGCGGCCGTCGACCTTGGTCGCACTGCCGATGATCGCAGCATCTGCATGGTCGAGCAGTTGGGCAATCGTCTCTGCACAAGCTCCGGATCCGGTGATCACCGGAAGCCCCGAGGCGGTGCCGGCACGAACCACCTCATCGGTGTCCACGCGTCGGCCGGTCGCCGGTCCGGTGACGATCACGCCATCACCACCCATGAATTCGATCGTCTCAACCTGCTCCTCGAGCGACACGTCTGCGGTCAGAGCATGAGCACTGTGCTTCTTGCGAACATCCGCCAGAATCGCGATCTCCTCTGCATCGATCGCCTTGCGATATCTGAGCAGGGGACCGGCGTCGGCTTCCTCGAGCAGACCCTCGTCCGCGATACTCGCGTAGGCAAAGCCTTCGGCTCGAATGAAGCGGCAGTCGGCGGACTGCGCAACTGCCAGGGCCTCTCGATTGGCGCCCGCCAGAATCTGGACACCCAGGGGTAATTCCACAGTTTCTCGCAGTGCTCGGGCGATCACACTCATCGAGGCGACGATTTCCGGCCCGACGGTTCGCTTCAGGTAGGGCAGATCGTGCATGTTCTCGATCAACAAGGCATCAAAGCCTGCATCGGCGAGGAGGCTCGCATCCCGTGCAGCGTTGACCAAAAGTTCATCGATGCCACACCGGTTGCGTGGAGTCCCGGGGAGTGCCCCCACGTGGACCATGCCCACCAAGGCCCGATGGCGGCCAAACAACTCTCGGGTGCGTTGCTCGGGGGTCGGTGATTGGGCTGACTGGCTCATGTGATCTCCTTCCGATGCCCGATGGGGCAGATCGACGCTCCAGAGTGTACGGTGCGCTCATGCCTGACATCCATCTGCACTCTTCTGGGGGCGCCACCGCCCGTATCGCTCCCGAACTGGGCTTCTGCTGCCTCTCCTGGTGTGTGGGGGGAGTCGAACACGTCCGCCTTCCGGTTCCGGAGGACGTTTTTCGTTCAGACGCAAAGACCGGAGGCATTCCTCTGCTCTATCCGTTTGCAAACCGACTCCGTGCCGATCCATTTGGCGCTCATCCCTGGGTCAAGCGGGATGACAACGATCTTCCCATCCACGGCTGCCTGCTGAGATTCTCTGACTGGACCAACCTCGAGGTGGAAGGGGACCGGGCCGCCGTCACTCTGGAGTGGGGACTGCACCCGGAACTGATCAAGCTCTTTCCCTATCCGCACACCCTTCGGGTCGAGTACGTCCTTGAGGATCGGTCGATTCGCGTGAACACCCAGGTCTTCGCCAACGGAGGCTGTGATGTTCCTGCTTCCTTCGGGTGGCATCCCTACCTTTGTCTTCCCGATGTCGAGGACACTGTGCTCTCTCTAGAGACGCCACAACTGGAACACGTGCAGCTTGACGAGCAGTGCTTGCCGGTTCGAGATGACTCCGGTGATCTGGTGGTCATGGGCCCAGCGGATCTTGACGGGCCACTCATGGGGCGGACCTTCGACGATCTCTATCGCCGAGCGGACTCCAGAACGATCTTCGCCCTTGCCGGAGGAGGAAAGACCGTTCGGCTGCATGCTGCCGCACCCTGGCACTTCATTCAGGTCTACCACCCCCCGGGAGCGGACTTTGTCGCCATCGAGCCGATGATGGCACCGGCTGCCGCTCTGAGTGATCGAAGCGACCTGCCCTTGGTCAAGTCCGGAGAGGTTCTCGACGCCACCTTTGAACTGAGCGTGGAATGAAGCGGTCTTTGTCGGGAAAAGTCATCGTGATCACCGGTGCCAGTTCCGGAATTGGTGCTGCCACCGCCATCGCGTGCGCTCGCAAGGGGATGCACCTGGTGCTCGGTGGACGTCGCGCGGACCGTCTCGAGGAGATCGCCGAGAGGGCACGTTCACACGGTGCCAAGGTCGAGCTTCTGGTGGGCGACGTCTGTGACCATGCAAACGCCGAGACCCTGCTGGACCTCGCGGATGAGCGACTGGGTGGTGCTGACGTGGTGTTCTCCAACGCGGGCTACAGTTTCGAACGACCGTTCACTTCCACCAGTGACGCTGAACTTCGCCGCATGTTCGAGGTCAATTTTTTCGCCTCCATCGAACTCGGGCGCCTTGCCGCAGCACGATGGATCGCTTCGAAGCGTGGGGGTCACCTCATTCTCTGTTCGAGCTGTGTCTCGAAATTCCCCCTTCCCTATCAGGGAATCTATGCCGCCACCAAGGCTGCCCAGGCGATGGTTGCGCGTTCGATGCGGCACGAACTCGCACCCCTGGAGATCGAAGTCTCCACCGTCCATCCCATCACCACTCGCACCGAATTCTTCGATACCGCTGCCGCACATTCTGGATTCGAGGCATCGCAGGCGGGCAAGGATGGGGTCCCCGATCATGCCCCTCGATTCTTCGTTCAGACGCCAGAGCGCGTGGCCGACGCGATCCTTCGGGCGATCCAATCGCCACGATCGGAGATCTGGACCAGCTGGATCGTTCGGTTCTCGGCCGCTCTCTTCACACTGTTCCCGGGCCTTCAAGACCGGGTTATGAGCCGGCAGGCGGCCTCAGCACGTCCGAGACACCCAATCGAACCTCCCACCGGTTGATCCAGTTCCGACTCGGCTCTACCCTTCGGAACTCTGATTTACATCATCTCTCTCCACTCAATCATGTCTCAGGAGCACTCTCTTGGCCATCAAGGTAGGCATCAATGGATTCGGTCGCATCGGACGTCTTTTCTACAGAGCAGCGATGCGTCAGGGCGGCATTGAAATCGTCGGAATCAACGACCTCGTCGACTCGGATAACCTCGCTTACCTCGTCCAACGTGACACGGTCCACGGTCGCTTCGAACAGGACGTCACTGCGACCAGTGATGGTCTGACCTGTGGTGGCATCACCACTCGCTGCACCAGCGAGCGTGATCCGTCGAAGCTTCCCTGGGCTGAGCTTGGAGTCGACTACGTTCTGGAATCAACCGGCCTCTTCACCAAGGGCGAGGATGCGGGGCAGCACCTCGCAGCCGGAGCCAAGCGTGTCCTGATCTCCGCGCCCACCAAGACTCCCGACGAAGTCAAGACCCTCGTCTATCAGGTCAACCACGACCAGTACGATCCCGCGACCGACCAGGTGATCTCCAACGCCAGTTGCACGACCAACTGCCTTGCTCCCATCACCAAGGTGATCCTCGACAACTTCGGCCTAGAGGAGGGGCTGATGACCACGGTCCACGCCGCAACTGCTACGCAGCCGACCCAGGACGGTCCCAGCAAGAAGGACTGGCGCGGTGGTCGAAATGCGTACATGAACATCATCCCGGCCTCGACGGGTGCGGCCAAGGCGGTCGCCCTCTGTATTCCCGAGGTCAAGGGCAAGCTCACCGGCATGGCGTTCCGGGTACCCACCGCAAACGTCTCCTGCGTGGACCTCACCTTCAAGACCACCCAGGCAACCTCGATCGATCAGATCAATCAGGCAATGAAGACGGCCGCGGAAGGTCCGATGGTCGGAGCCCTCGGTTATACCGACGAACAGGTGGTTTCGAGCGACTTCATCGGCGACCCGCATTCCTCGATCTTCGATGCTGCAGCGGGGATCGAACTCAACGACCGCTTCTTCAAGGTGGTCAGCTGGTACGACAACGAGGCGGGCTATTCCAATCGCTGCGTCGACATGATGCGCATGATGGCCGCCGGTGATGGAATCTCCTGACTTCACGGATCTGATTCGAAGGGATGCCGATGTTCAAGAGCCTGCTGATCGGATCAGTGCTTTTCGCCGGTTCCATGTCGCTCATCGCCGCTCAGGACCCCGCTCCGGCAGCTGCGCTCCCGACCGCGGGAATCGATGGAACGGGCCCGGGTTGGCGCTCGCTTGGCGAGGCCGACTTCGTGAACGTCAACTGCCACGAGGACACCTGGACCTGGAACGGGGACGCCGTTGCCTGTACGGGCCAGCCGGTGGGGGTCACCCGTTCGGTCAAGCCCTACACCAACTTCGAGCTGATCTGTGAATGGAGACACCTCAAGGATGCCGGAAACTCCGGGATCTTCCTCTGGTCTCCGATCGAATCGATGAATCGCCTGAAGGGTCCCGGCCTTCCCGAGGGCATCGAGGTGCAGGTACTCGACCTCGGGTACACCGCGGCCTACGAGAAGAGCGGCAACCCCGCGGACTGGTTCACCTGCCACGGTGACGTCTTCCCGGTGGGGGCCTCCACGATGAATCCGTTCCCGCCGGTCTCCCCCAACGGACGGCGCAGCTTTCCCACCGAGAGTCGCAGCAAGGGTGTCGGGGAGTGGAACCACTACTACATCCGTGCGATCAACGGGGAGGTTCGTCTCTGGGTGAACGGGGTCGAGGTCTCTGGTGGCACCGCGTGCTCACCGGCGACCGGCTACCTGGCACTTGAATCGGAAGGCTCACCGGTCGAGTTCCGAAAGCTCCGGATCCGGGAACTGTCCTAGATGGGTTCCGGTACGAATTCCGGCTGGGGAGTTCTCGAGGGTGATCATCAGGTCCCGGAATTCACCGACGCGGTGCTCGCCCTCTACCGCGGGATCTTCGATCGACTGCCCTCCAGCGACCGTCCCTTCTTCCTCGACTACTGGCTTCGCCTCTTCAACCTCGCCTCGACGCACCTGTTCACGGTCGATGGCGTTCCGCACGCGCTCCTCACCCAACCCCACCGGCCAGTCTCCCACCATTTTCGCTGGGAGACGGCGTCACTTGCCTGCAGCGATGCGTTTCGCGGTCGGCTTGTCCTTCCCTCGGGTATCGACCCCGACCAGAGCTTCCGCATGCCCGTGATCGACGGCGGCAAAGGGTTCGCCTCGCCCCTGCGCGATACGCGTGCCGTCGAGAACCAGATCGGGTACGTACGTTCTCTGCGTGAGCCACCCCTTGAAACGCAGCCCGCTGCGCACTGGCGTATCAGCAGGATCGAATCGGGTGATGTCGAAGAGGCGATCGACCTTTTGAAGCGATGCCATGCCGATGCAGGAAACTCCGAACCCGATCTTGCGGGTGCCAGAGAGGAACTGCGTCGATCGATCGACCACGACGCTGGCTGGTGCTGGGTCGCACGTCTTCCCGATGCCCCGAACCTGTGCGGGATCGCCTGCTACATCGGCATGCACCTGCCGGTTGCGGGCGTTCCCGCGGTCCTGGTCTCCGATCTCGCCGTCGAACCGAGGCATCAGGGGCAGGGACTTGCCCGCTGCCTGCAGACCCATGCCTTACAGCAGCTGCGCGACCTCGGGCACCGTTGGGTTTTCGGGAACATCAATCCCGAAAACCACGCCTCTCTTTCCCAGGCGGAGCGTCTTGGTCGTACCGCCTGGTATCGTTGCCTTCGCTTTTACTCCACCTATCTATGATCCCGAAAGTCGAGTATGCCGATGAATGCACCCGGACCGGATTCACGGGTTGTAATTGCGGTTGGGAGCGGTTTCCTGGGTCGAACCCTTGCTCGGCACCTTGCCGCCACCGGTTGCCGGGTCACGCTGCTTTCCCGCAATCGCCCGGTAGAAGAGGGTCCCTGGTCGTTCCTCGACTGGGACGCACGCACCCTCGGTGACTGGGCGAATGTCTTCGATCGTGCCGATGCGCTCGTCAACCGCGCCGGTTGAAATCCGATCACCCTGCCGGTGCCAGCGTCACTGGAAGTTCGATTCGTTCCCGCTCACGGATGCAGACACCCGTCTTCTTTTCGCATCGTTGGTAGCTCACCTCGGCGGCGATGGCGGACTCACCGGAGGCATTGAGGTTCCCGGTATCGATGATTGCCTCGATTGAGAAGGTGGCGTCGTAGAGTGCGTGCGTGAATCAAATTCAGGTGAACGTTCCCAGAACGTCGTCCAGCTGTCTCAGGGCCATCTCGATGTCCGAATGATCGAGCACCATCGGTGGCTTGATCTTGATCACGTTGTGCAGAGGACCATCGGTGCTGAGGAGGATGCCTCGTTCGCGCATCAGGTTCACCACTTGGCTCGCCTCAGTCGCGGCTGGTTCCAGGGTCGAGTGGTCACGGACCAGTTCGATTCCAATGAAGAGGCCGCTGCCCCGGACGTCGCCAATGATTCGGTGTCTTTCTTGGAGTCGCCGGAGTCCTTCGATGAAACGCTTGCCGAGTCGATTCGCTCGTTCCTGCAGGGCTTGCTTTTCTATGACTTCGAGTACCGCGATTCCGCAGGCGCAGGAAACAGGATTGCCTCCGAAGGTCGAAAAGAATTCCATTCCGTTGTCGAAGGCCTCTGCGATCCGTCGAGTCGTGACCACCGCGCCGAGGGGGTGTCCGTTTCCTATCGGTTTCCCCATGACCACGATGTCCGGAACCACGTCGTGCAGTTGGAATCCCCAGAATGCTTCGCCCACCCGTCCAAATCCAACCTGGACTTCATCGGCGATCGCCAGTCCACCGGCCTTGTGCACATGATCGAATGCCGCGCGGAGGTAGCCCGTTGGCAGAGGGACCTGGCCTCCGCACGAAAGGATCGGTTCTACGAAGAAACCAGCGATCGAACGTCCCTTCGCGCATGCTTCACCCACTACACGTCCGACCTCCAGTGCATAGCCTGCTCCCGCCGCCTCATCATGGCCTCTGATCTCACCTCGGTAACCGTCGGGGATCGGCACCACATGAACCCAGTCCGGTGGGCCGCTTCCCCCGGTGCCATTGAACTTGTACGGGCTCATGGCAACGCAGTTGCTGGTTGAACCGTGGTAGGCGCCGTCGACAACCAGGACATCGTGGGCACCAGTCGCTGCGCGTGCGATTCGAAGTGCGAGTTCATTCGCCTCCGAGCCGGAGTTCACCAGAAAGCAGGTGTCCAGTTCGTCTGGGAGGGTTCCAACCAGTCGTTCGGCGAACCGCTCGATGTTCTCGTGCAGGTAGCGAGTGTTCGTGTTGAGGACTGCCGCCTGCTGCGAGATTGCTTCCACCACCACAGGGTGGCAATGGCCGACGTGGCAGACGTTGTTTACTAGATCGAGGTAGGGCTCACCATCCTCCGCATGCAGATACTGTCCTGCGCCCCGAACGATGTGCAGGGGTCGTTGGTAGCTGATGGAAAGCGAAGGTCCGAGGTGTTCTTTTCGGTGTGCAAGCAGCTCTTCGGGGGAGCGGAGGAGGGGTTCCTGCTCGCGCAGCGATTCGGACAGAACCGATCGGGCTGTACGGGGGCTGAAGCCGATCAATCGACCGATCGTCTCCAGAGTCGAATCCTCGTGACTGAACCAGGTTGAGTGGTTCGGTTCAGCGCGGCGTCGAGCCAGGCTGATCAGCGTACTGGTGGCCAGGCGTGCGAGCACCAGCGGGTGCACCAGATCGAGCTCGACGTCCTCCAGTGTGCGTACCGCGTCGTATCCCTTAAGCAGCCTCCCTGCTTCGGCCAAACCGATCCCTTCATGCTGGAGTGCGTAGCTGAGGCAGATCGCAAGGTCCTGGACCAGTGCACCTCGCTGGCAGTCACCGACATCCAGGATGCCTGAGATGCGCTCATCCTCGAGCAGAATGTTCTCGTCGTTGAAATCCCCGTGGAGCATGCCCTGGGGGCAGTCAGCGAGGTGTGGCAGGGCACATGCGGCGTACAGATGCAGGCATCGTTCGAGGTGCTGTCGAACGTTCGTGTCTGCTGCGAATTGGATTTGAGATCGGTGCTGCAGTGCCTGAGCGAGGTCCCATTGATGCGTTCTCGTGGATCGAGGTTCGACCTTTTCAAGTCCCGAAAGTACCTGATGAACTTCACCAAGCTGGCGCCCAATCAACTCGAGCCGTGCGGCATCCGAGCCCAGCGTCCGCCACTGCTGACCCGGTTGGAAACGCTGGAGCCTTGCTTGCCACTCGAGACCATCCTGTTTCAGTCGAACCACATGTTCGCCGTCAGCACTGGCGAGGGTCCGGGGAACAGGGAGTTCCGCCTCCGCCAAGCGGTCAAGAACCGCCTGCTCGAGTTGTATTTCGGCATTAGGGTCTCCAGTGATCTTCAGTACGTGACAGTTTCCTTCAGCGCGGAGGAGTGCGTTGAAGTTCTCTCCTGGAAGTCTTTGGAGTCGGCCTTTCCGACCCCAGTGTTTGTGGAGTATTCGGCTGGCGAATTCAAGCTGTTCTTGTTCTTCCGTCATCGTTCACGAGCGTACCACAGGCAGACGGGATTGGAATTCGTATGCAATTATCCGCGAGTCTTGATGTGAAATCCACCTGGTATCTTCATGAGAGTTCAGTGCCGTCCTTTGCGTACCGAAACCTGCGCCGCGCTTCAGTTCCTTGATAGAGTCTGCGGGAGCCTTTTTCGATCGACCTCCGGTCCCCCGTGCTCATTCAAAGCTCCAGTGATGACTCGCCCTGCAAGTGTGCTGACTGAACCATGAACTCAATGACTCTGGAAATTGCGACCGAGTGTGTCGAATTCGCATCTGAAGCAGCGGTGTCGGTCGATCGTTTCGAAATCTGCTGTGATCTTCATCAGGAGGGTTGGACCGCATCGGGTGATCTGATGTCTCAATTTGTCGACGTGGTGGGGGGGCGTGCCGAGGTTCATGCACTGATCAGACCTCGTTCACCACTCGCGTCGGGCCGTCTGGATCTTTCCGACTTCCTCGCCCAAGGCGCTTGTCTGGATCAGTCGATGGCACACATCGATGAGGCGGGATCCCGGGGTCTGCAGGGGGTTGTCATCGGACCGTGTACGCTTGATGGTCGTATTGATCTCTCGGCAGCTCGAGCCTTGTGTCTTCAGGCGGGTCATCACGCACTGGAGGTCGGATTCCACCGTGCCTTTGACCTGCTCCAGAATCGTCGTCAGGCACTGGACGAACTGAGAGCGCTTGGTATTCGCCGTGTACTGAGCAGTGGATCTCGAGGATGGAACATCCAGGCAGACACCATCACCGATCGGGTGGAGGTGCTTCGTGCACTTTCTGATCATGCGAATCACATGGATGCGGTTCGTTCAGACCCTGTGATCCAGGTGGTGGGCTGTGGGGGGGTTCGTTCAGACAACGCGACGGTGTTTCTTGGCGCCACCGGGCACATACACGCGTCCTGTCGTCGAAACGGCCGTCCGGATGCCTCGGAAGTCAGCAAGCTTCGGGAAGTGATCAAGCTCCAACAAAGATCTGCCGTGGAGGGCGATTCCGGTTTGGGAGATCGCGAATCGCAGTCGTGAGGTGTTCTGCTCCTGAATCTCGACCACTGCAGCCAGCAGCGCAATCCTTGAAAGCCATCCTGAATCCCGTCCGATTCTGGAGTTCCAAGACCCTTTTTTGCTCTGCCGGGATGCTTTCTTCACCGTGCCGGCTCGGCACCATATGATTCTCATGGTGAACCCAGGATTTCACTCGGATTACGCATGTTCTCGGCCCCCGGTCTCCGGTACGATCGAATGTCGGTCGAATTCCATCGGCATCCACTGCGGGAATACCCCATGATCGGTCGATGATCATGTTCGTTGCCGAGGCAGCTTTCCCGGAAGTCCTATTTGGAGGTCTCATGTTCGCTCGTTTCCCTCATCTCGTGGCTCTCTCGGTGATCCTCCTTCTGCTCTGTGGTTGTTCGGATCCAGACGGATCCACTCAGAGTGCCTCCACGGAGGCCGCCGCACAATCAGGTACCGGGAATTCCGATCAACCTTCGTGGGCTCTTTCTGAAGAAGAACAGCGGCAACGTTCTGCGGCTCAGTTGGCCGCTGCGAATCAGTCTGGCACTGCCGTGGCGCCCGCCAGTAACGAAGAAGATCTCGAATTCAAAAGAATTTGGTCTGACCTGGAAGCCAAGGAACAATCGCATCTGATCTTCGTCAATGCCAATGAGCCTGCGCTGCAACGACTGGATGCCTTTCTTGAGAAGTACCCGGACAGCCGACACCGAGAAAAGGCTCTCTACCTCGCAGCTATTGCGCGCTGGAGTTCCTACAACTGGGCGGAAGGCGCTCAGCGATATGAAGCGTACCTCGCGGAGTTTCCCAATCGCCAACGCTCACTGCTGGCCCGCATGCGGCACGCACAGACTCTGGTCAAGTCCGACAACCCTGCACTCGCCCTGAAGGTGCTCGACGAGTACAAGGCCTACAACCTTGCCCACCAGAGAGAATTGGTTCGAGCCGAAGCTTTGGCAGCACTGGGCCGAGTTGATGAAGCCAAGTCATTGATGCGCGAGTGGATGATCGCACCGGAATCGCAGAACCAACAACAGCGCACGATGTTCGAGGCACGCAAACTCCTGGATCGCATCGAGTCGCTCAATGTACTGGCACCGAACTTTGACACCTATGCCTACAACAACGGTGAGCAGGTCTCACTGGAGGGTTTCCGCGGCAAGGTCCTTCTAGTGGACTTCTGGAAATCAACCTGCAACCCCTGCATGACCGAACTGCCAAAGATCGCAGATCTCTACGATCTCCACCATGCGGACGGATTCGAAGTTTTCGCCGTCAACATGGACACCAATGTGAACAGCATGGAACAGGCCATGGAGATCATCGGTGCCGACTGGCCGGTCTACCACGATGGTTTGCGCTACGACGGCGAACTGGCTCAGCTCTTCGGGGTCACCCGTTGCCCCCACACGGTGCTGATCGATCGAGACGGTATTGTTCGGGCGGTGGACATTCGCTACGACGCGCTCGAGCGTCTGGTCCCTGAATTACTCAAGCAGCCAACCACCAACTGATTCCCGGGTATGGAATTCTCGCTTCACTGGTTGTGCATTCATTGCATCCGGACACGCGATCAGCTAATGGTAGGCAATGCTCGTACCTCTGCCCCCGTCGATCATTCCCGCCGCTGCTCTGGCATGCCTCCTGACCGCCTGTTCAGCCCCCAATGCAAAGAGCTTCCTGCACGACGGTCGTCATCGTACGTACCGACTGCACTTGCCAGCGCAAGTCGAATCCGAGGTGCCGCTGGTCATGGTGATGCACGGGTATGGCGGCGATGCTCGTGGAATGGAGTCCGGAATGGGTTGGGTCGAACTTGCCAATGAATCAGGATTTGCGGTTTGTTTTCCCGATGGAACCCTGGATGCCTCCGGCCGCCGTTTCTGGAACGTGGGATATGCAATGCATGCGGATCTTGATGTCGACGATTCTGATTTTCTGGTCACTCTCGCACGACATCTTCAAGACGAGCACCATCTTGATCCACGTGCGACCTTTGCTGCAGGGTTCTCCAACGGTGCGGACATGAGCTACCGGCTGGGTTGCACCGACCCCGATACGTTCACTGCCATCGGACCAGTGGCGGGAACCATGATGGATTCCCTGTATTTCCAGGCCAAACCGGATCTGCCCTGTTCCGTGATCGCATTCAACGGGACTCATGATGAGATTACTCGATTCAATGGCGATCCGGAAAACATCGACGGATGGGGTGCCTATCGATCCGTCCCGGAAGTGATTGGATTCTGGGTGGAGGCCAACCATCTTGAAGAGTTTGATCAGGTCACCCTCCGGAATGCATCCTCATCGGAGCATTCCGACATCGATCTGGATCGATACTGGGCCAACGATCACTCGGCTGAAGTCAGGTTCTATCGGATCACTGGGGGTGGTCATGACTGGCCGATTCAATCGGATGCCAGTTCGCTTGATGCAACGCGTTTGATCCTGAATTTCTTCGCTTCCCATCGTCCGGAATCAGAGTGAACCTTTCGCTTCGATCCTTTTCTCCTATAAGGTATCGCTGCTTCCGATTCGAGGCCCTTTGCCTCGAGACTCAATCTGAATGAGGTTCTCATGCGTCAGCTAATGTGTCCCGTTCGATTTCTCAGCTCCCTTGTCCTTCGCATGATGACTCCATGCCTTCTGCTCATCGCGATCGGATCTGGTGGCTGCACATTCACCAACCTGCCGGCGGGCGGAGACTACAAATCAGCTGTTTCCCAGAATTCAATCCGGCTTGCTCTCAGTGAGGCCTTTCGCGAGATCAAGTTTTCCGACTTCCAGGGTAAAACCGTGTCATTCACCACCATTGGGTTTGACGGCGATCAGTCTGATGTGCGGGAATATCTTCGATACATGACCAGCATGATCCTCGTGAACCACGGTGTTCAAGTGGTCTCCAAGGATGCGGACATCACACTGGATTTGATCGTACAGACCTGTGGTATTGATGCTTCCGAGACCTTCATCCTGCCGATCTGGAGGTCCAAAGACCTGACCGCCATGGTCGACATCAAGCTGATCGCTCGCTCCAAGGATGGAACCCTCATTTCCAAGTCGTCCTTGAAGGGAATTGCGATGTATCAGGAAGCCGTCTGGTTGCTGGTCATCGCTTCACCCGGGGTTTATCAGGTTGATCGGAATGGAACCTGGTTGCGTACCTCGGGGGCCCTCGCAGACTGGGGGCAGGTGTTCGACGTCCCGATCTCAATCAATACGGTGAAAGACTGATGAGCTCCCGGCCAATTGTTCTTTGAGCTCATCAGACTCATGATCTGCTGCCGTCATAGCAACGCCATGATGGTCTTCAATCCATGAACCAGTTCTGGAATTCCGAAGGTGCTGGAAGCAGCAGACCCGCAGCGATGGTCATCGAGATCCCATAGACAGCCAGTTCAGGGTGCAGCCCTCGGAGTCGACGTTGGATGAGGCTCCCAATCGCAAGCACAGGAAGCCCCAGCCAGTTGAACAGGATGACTATCAAAAATGTGTATGCCACGATGTCATCATGCCATTTCAGTGCTTGGGAAAAGCCCTTACTCGCATGGGATATTGTCCAGTCGCCCTTGCTCAGATACACGTGAGTGACCAGTGAGTAGTAGGCCACTAGCATGATGATCGATGGCAGAAGCGCGATCAGATTGATTCGAGGTGGATCTGATCGTCTTTGGTGCATGACGATCAGCAGCATGACCAAGCCAACCGCTCCACATGGAATGATCAAAGCAACCTCGAGTATTTCCTGGGCACTGAGGCAGAACCAGATCAACACTGCCAGTCCCACGGCAAAGGGAATTCCGGTCGCGGCCATCCGAGCCCACATCGTTGTGGACGAAATCACGGCGTAGCTTTCAGGCTCCGCAGGGTTGAACACTCTCGAGCACTCCGGACACTGATTTCTCAGGAGCCCCGCAAGCTTGTAATCGCATGATCTGCAGTACACGACTGAGCATGTCGCCTGTTCATGGCCCTAAGCATCCGCGCTTTGCGCACTCGGCGCAAAATGAACTCGTGGGTCCCAAATGCGAAGAGCCCTCTCTTGTAGAGAGGGCTCTTCGTCTTGAATAGCGGGGACAGGATTCGAACCTGCGACCTCCGGGTTATGAGCCCGACGAGCTACCAGACTGCTCTACCCCGCAATCTGTTGGTCAGGGAGTATAGGTGGCCTGTGGTTTCTGTCAAGAATTCACTGATGAGTGATTCGGAAGTCGCTGCTGAATCGCCTGGGAAGGGGGTCCACTGCAGTCAGGAGGTCATTCGGTGCTGTCTGGTTCTTCTTGCTTGTCGAGCTCCGCGCTCGATTCATCTTGCATCTCTTGCTCCATGTCCTTGGCTTTGTCCTCCAGGTGCTTCTGAAGCATCATCTGGAGCTCCGTTATCTGACCGGCCAAGTCCTCCGTCGACAGCTTGCGAGTTCCTCCCTGGGCGAGGCGCCGGAGTGGCTCGAGAAGAAAACCAGCAAGGCTTGCGAAGACACTGATCCCGGTCAGCATCAGGAATGCGGCACAGATTCGGGCACCTGTGGTGACCGGTACAAAGCCTCCGTAGCCGACCGTCGAGATCGTGACCAGGCCAAACCACATCGCATCCGCTCCGGTCTTTATCTCCACCTTGTCGCCCTGCCCCTCGAAGTACAGAACGCCCGCACACGCCGCGCTGTAAATCGTGATCAGCAGCAGACCCATCAGGTAGATCAGTGAAGCGCTCGGAGCTCTTTGAATGGCATCAGTGAGGTCACTTGGTCGATGGGCAATCTTGATCAGTCTCAGAATCCTGAGGATTCGAAAAAACCTCAGCAGAGGCATGCCCGGTATTGCAGAGACCAAATCCAGGATTCCCCAGCTGAACAGGTATCGCCATCGGTGTTCTTCGCGGAAAAGATGGAACACGATACCAACCCAGAAGATCACGCAGGCGAGGGTGTCAAAGTAGCTGAACAGGGCCCTCATCTCTGATTTCTCGGGAAGCGACAACTGGATGATGACCACCACGACGCTGTAGATCGAGACTCCCCCCATGAGAATCTCGAAGGGCAGCATCTTGGTCTTTTGTCTGTGTTTCCTCGCGAACACGTCCTTGTTCTCCAGATCTGAACAAATGAATCCCGGCACTTCGTTCCTGTCCGGACCAGCGGGTATGGTGTGGTTTCACTCCCGCTAGGAATTGGAGCCTACACCATGAGCGCTGATGGCGAAAAGATCATCTTTTCGATGATGGGTATTTCAAAGACCATCAACAAGAAGTCGATCATCAAGGACATCTCCCTGTCTTTTTATTATGGGGCGAAGATTGGAGTTCTAGGGCTCAACGGAGCTGGTAAGAGCACTGTACTTCGGATCATTGCAGGTGAAGATTCCGAATACGAGGGTCAGGTGCAAATGGCCAAAGGCTTCTCCACCGGTTATTTGGAACAGGAGCCGCTCCGAAACGAATCGCGGACCGTTCTCGAAGTCGTCCAGGAAGGTGCTGGTAAGGTGATGGGCTTGCTCGAGGAGTTCGAGAGCATCTCCGAACGCTTTGCTCAGGAGATGTCGCCCGAAGAAATGGAGTCGCTGCTCGAGAAGCAGGGTGAGGTTCAGGACGAGATTGAACGCCTTGGTGGGTGGGAGATCGAATCCCGTCTTGAGCAAGCCATGGATGCTCTGCGTTGTCCACCGCCTGACCAATCCTGCTCAACCCTATCCGGTGGTGAGAAAAGACGTGTCGCACTGTGCCGTCTCCTACTCAGTGAGCCCGACATCCTCCTCCTTGATGAACCGACCAACCATCTCGATGCTGAAAGCGTCCAATGGCTCGAGCAACATTTGGCCCGGTTTCCCGGAACGATCATTGCCGTCACCCATGACCGTTACTTCCTGGACAACGTTGCGGGTTGGATTCTTGAACTCGATCGGGGCGAAGGTATTCCCTGGAAGGGAAACTACTCTTCATGGCTCGAGCAGAAGGATGCCCGGCTGGCTCTGGAGGCAAAGCAGGCGCATAAGCGACGGCGTGCCCTCCAACGAGAATTGGAATGGGTCCGACAGAACCCGCAAGGTCGGCAGGCCAAGAACAAAGCCCGTCTCAATGCCTACGACGCGATGGCTTCCGAGGAGCAGTCGAAACGATCGGAGGAGATCGAACTCTACATCCCTCCCGGACCACGTCTTGGCAGCCAGGTAATCGAAGCCGTCGATATCGCCAAGGGGTTCGACGAAAAACTTCTTTACGACAACCTCTCCTTCAACGTTCCGGCGAATGCAATCGTTGGGGTGGTGGGTCCCAATGGTGCTGGAAAGACCACCTTGTTCCGTATGGTGCTGGGAACTGAAACTCCTGACGCTGGTTCCTTTCAGGTTGGCTCTACGGTCAAGCTGGGTTACGTGGAGCAGGGACGCGATTCAATTCCTGAGGGTCTTTCGATCTGGGAGGCGATTTCCGATGGGGACGAGGAGATCAAGTTGGGGAGCCTCAAGCTCAACTCACGCGCCTACGTTGCCCGCTTTGGGTTCACCGGAACCGATCAGCAGAAGATCTGTGATGATCTATCTGGCGGTGAACGCAACCGGGTTCACCTTGCCCGGATGCTTCGCTCCGAAGCGAATGTTCTCCTTCTTGATGAGCCCACCAACGACCTGGATGTCAACATCATGAGATCCCTCGAAGAGGCAATCCTGAACTTTGCCGGATGTGCACTGGTGATTAGTCACGACCGTTGGTTCCTGGATCGCATCGCCACTCACATTCTCGCTTTCGAGGGGGATTCGAATGTCGTGTGGTTCCCGGGTAACTGGAGTGCCTACGAAGACGATCGAAAACGTCGCCTGGGCGAGTCCGCCAACCGCCCGACTCGCATTAAGTACCGTAAACTGACTCGCAGCTAAATCTCAGGCCCGCCGCCATCTAGTGGCAGGCTCTTCTTGTGCGGCAACCCATAGGAGCAGATCTTGACTCAGGAAATCAACCAGACAAATCGGCCCAGTACTCTTGTACCCACCTATGCCGCCCGCGGACTCGAGCAGGAGGTTCCAAAGTACGAGCTTCCCCAGCAAAGCATGCTTCCGGCAACGGCCTACCAGATCATTCATGACGAGCTCAGACTCGATGGCTACTCGATGCTCAATCTCGCCACCTTCGTCACCACCTGGATGGATGATGAGGCGGACAAGCTCTTGGCCAATGCGCTCGACAAGAATATGGTCGACCGCGACGAGTATCCGCAGACCGCCGAGATCGAGCAGCGATGCATCAAGATGGTGGCGGAACTCTGGAATGCGCCCGATCATGAGAATGCAGTCGGAACGTCGACGATCGGCTCCAGCGAGGCCTGCATGCTTGGTGGAATGGGCATGAAGTGGCGTTGG
Source organism: Planctomycetes bacterium TMED75 (assembly GCA_002171655.1). Taxonomy (GTDB): domain Bacteria; phylum Planctomycetota; class Phycisphaerae; order Phycisphaerales; family SM1A02; genus UBA8087. Next base: position 29,806 of record NHEC01000047.1, on the reverse strand, counting down.
CGCAACCGCCGCAAGGCTGAAGGCAAGTCCATCGAAAAGCCCAATCTGATCATGGGCGCCAATGTTCAGGTGTGCTGGCACAAGTTCTGTCGGTACTGGGATGTCGAGCCTCGTGAGGTCACTGCTGAAGGTGATCGTTTTACGCTCGGTCCCGAGGAAGCGGTCAAGCTGATCGACGAGAACACCATTGGTGTGGTGGGTATCATGGGTTCCACCTTCGATGGTCGTTACGAGCCGATCGAGAAGCTCTCCGATGCCCTGGACGCCTACGAAAAGAAGACCGGACTCGACATTCCAATTCACGTCGATGGTGCTAGTGGCGGGTTTGTCGCACCCTTCATTCAACCTGAGATCAAGTGGGATTTCCGTCTGCCTCGAGTCAAGTCGATCAATGCCTCGGGTCATAAGTACGGTTTGGTATACCCCGGTGTCGGTTGGGTCATCTTCCGTGAGCCCGCAGATCTTCCCGAGGATCTGGTCTTTCATGTGAAGTACCTGGGTGGAGACATGCTCGATCTATCGATCAATTTCTCCAGGCCCGGTAATCGCATCATCGGTCAGTATTACAACTTCCTTCGATTGGGCAGGGAGGGATACCGCAAGGTCCACCAGGCCAGTCAGGATGTTGCAAAATCGCTCAGTAGCCGCATCGGTGCCTTGAAGCCTTTCGATCTCATCACCGACGGCAGCGATATTCCGGTCTTCTGTTGGCAGATGAACGAAGATTATGCCAAGACCGCGAGCTACACCTTGTACGACGTCGCTCAGAAACTCAGGGAGCGTGGTTGGCTGGTACCCGCCTATCCGATGCCGAAGAACCGTTCGGATCTCGTCGTCCAAAGAATCGTGGTCAAGGAGGACTTCAGCCTCGACATGGCCGACAACCTTCTCATCGACTTGAAGCGAGTGATCGAGTACTTCGAAGACCGCCCGAAGAACGCACCGACCACTGAGGGTGAAGGGTTCCACCACTGAGTCTGTGATTTGGCTGCTCGATCAGTTGAATCGGTCGAGAGTCATCGAATTCCCGCTGGTTGGATCCGTGAAGACCAGTGCGCTGTCGTCCTTCTTCATCGTGTAGGTCCGTTCACCGAACGGTTCGCCAAAGAGGATGATCTTGTCACCGGTGACCGTATAGGTCCCGGTGACCGCTCGGGTGGTATTGCCGTACTTGGCCTCGGCGGTATAGGTGCCATCAGGTGCGAAGGTCACGGCTCCAAAGCTGAAGGGACCTTCAGCCATCGACCCGCGTCCTTGCCAGGTGCCCGAGATGTTGGTTGCACAACCTGCAATCAGAAGGCAGCTCAGGGAGATCACGAGGAGGGTAGTCTTTTGCGACATGCTTGGTCCTTTCAAAGAGCGAATAATCTTGATTGAGGATACCCTGATTGGACTATGCATGACGACCAGAACGTTCGATTGATCGGTGGTGTACCCAGCGAAAACACCGCTCTCTTCCACCGAATCCGTTTTTCTGCCGGTGATCCCGCCGCCTGGATCATGAAATCCGATGGCACGACCCTGTTGGTCATTCGGGACATCGAGGCCGATCGCGCTCGTCGTGACGCGATCGCGGACGAAGTTCAGGTTCCCGCAGATCATGTTCCCGAAGGAGGCCTCAGTGGAGATCGAGCCACTGCAACCGCTCAAGCCACCGCAGAGTGTCTCCGTAAGATGAGGCCGGATCGGGTCATGGTCGATCGCTCCACCCCGTTCATTTATGTGCATGAGCTCCAGCGAGCTGGGCTGGCTGTTGGGTACGACCCAGAGCTTGGAGTGGTTGACCGTCGATCGAAGTCTGAGGATGAACTTGAGGCACTTCGTCAGGCGCAGGCGGATACCGAGCGGGTGATGGAGGAAGTGTGCTGCCTGATCGGATCCGCTCTCCCCGACGCCCGGGGTGTTCTGCAGCACCAGGGTTCGGATCTCACCTCCGAGCGGGTTCGTCTTCACATAGATCAAGCACTACTGGCCCTTGGCTACGACAATCCTGGATCGATCGTTGCCGGTGGACCTCAGGCCGCGGATTGCCACGCCCATGGCACCGGCCCACTTCGCACCAGCGAACCGGTCATCGTCGACATCTTTCCGCACAGCAAGCAGACCAGTTACCACGGCGATTGCACCCGTACCGTGGTCAATGGCGGGATTCCGGAAGAAGTCCGTCGAATGCATGCCGCGGTGGTCGAGGCAAAGGCCGCAGGCATCGCAGCCGTCAGTTCCAAGGCAACGGGCGAGTCGGTGCACCAGGCGACGATCGGCGTTATTCAGTCTCATGGGTACCACACCGGACTTCCGCCCTCGGGGGCCGATTCTTCTTGGTGTGGCATGGTGCACGGAACCGGACATGGTGTCGGCCTCTTGGTCCACGAACCACCGCTGCTTGATTTCAAGGGGCCTGCTTTGGTCGAAGGCGATGTCCTTACCGTTGAACCCGGCCTGTATTCGCACGCGACCGGTGGAATTCGGGTGGAGGACATGGTGGTGGTGACCAGTACCGGTTGCCTGAACTTCAATAAGCTTCCAGAGGGACTCTCTTGGACTTGAGCGGTCGAATCTTCGTCACTTCAGACACACACTTCGGCGAGGAGGTGATCTGTCGTCGATTCGGACGTGATTTCGCAACAGTGGAAGCCATGAATGATCACTTGATCGATCAGATCAACGACGTTGTGGGTCCCGACGATATTCTCTTTCACTTGGGTGACTTCGTGGGTGATGTAGAATCCTCGCGATCCCAGATCGCGGAGTCGATCCGTGACCGGATCCAGTGCAGGCGCATCATCTTGATTCGCGGCAACCACGACCCACATTCCAAGCAACGATTCGACCGGCTCTTTGATTCTGTCCACGACATCCTGAGTTTCAAGTTCGATATGGGAACCGCTGATGCCTCGCCGGTGCGCCTGGTCCTCTCTCACTACCCGCTCAGGGTCTGGCAAGGACGTCATGACGGATCCCTGCACCTGTATGGCCATACCCATGGAACCATCGAGGAAGTGGGCAGATCAACGGATGTTGGAGTCGATTCCTGGGGATTGAGGCCGCAGTCACTCGGTGCGATGGTCGATCGTCTGCAAAAGCGTCCGACGGCGTTCGACCGAATCCGACCACGGGGGCAACCGGTGCGAACCGAGCCGTAGATCGATTCCTGGGATCCTAGCTGCGGTTTCGCATCGATTCCGCTGCCAGGCGACAGGTCTCCTCGAGTGCGTCGTGCAATCGTGCGTGTTCCTGGACGGTATTGATCCGGTCGAGGAGTGCATCAACCTGCTTGACGATGTCGATGCCGGTATCGACCGAGTCGATCGCGGATTCACCCAGCTCATCGAGCGCGTATCGATACCAGTCCATGTCCGGAGTTTCCGGTTGATCAGGGGGGTCGATCTTGGTCCTGACGGTGATTCGACCGATCGAGACGATCGGTTGAAGACCCAGCTGAGTCAGGGGTTCTCGACAGAGTGCCGCAACGGGCACCTCTTGCTCGATCGCCAGTTGTCGAAGACTTCTGCCATCGGCAGCCACCAGGGGGGGTTGAATCAGCCAGCAACCGGGCGTGACGACAGCCTCCTCTTCGAGGGATTCCTCGAGAAGCTGAATGGTGCCGTCTGCCACCCTGAAGGCTTCTTCAAACCGAGCCATGCGTGCATCACGAAGTACCGGAACCGCGGCCGCCATCGCGTCAAAATCAAAGGCGCCTCGTGCATCCTCGATCAGTTTGAGCGTCATGAGCTCTGCCTCGAACCATCGTCCGGCATCAGAGGCTTTCTTTGCCAGGTCCAGAATGTGGGAGGGGGTCTTCATTGTCTTGGTCATGTCCTGGAGTCCTCTGGTTCTTCTGAAATCCGATCTTCGGTGAGGTGGAGTGCACACCGTCCCAGGAAATCCGACCATTCCCTGGACGTGTCGGGAAATTCATACAGCAGGCTGTCACCAAGTGACACGAGGTCTCCTGCATTGATTGACGCCTGGATCGTCTCCAGTGCCTTTCGCAGGTTCTCCACGTGCGTGTTCAGTTCAAGCTGGATTTCTGAGTCCCTGATCTGCACGACAGCCTCGCGAAAGACGGTCTCCTCAACCGTCTTCCAGAGGTCGATTCCCTGGCTCAGTTCGTTCATTCCGGGGGAGGTGTTGCCCGATTGGATCATCTGGGCTGCCTTGTTGAAGTGGTCTTGTGCCACCTCAATCGCGCTTCGACCCAGATCGAGCGATGACAGCAGGAGTTCCGCCTCGGTGAGACTGGTGATCGAGACCTCATCGGCGGTTCCTGCGGTGAACGCTTCGTCCTGCAGCTGCTCGAGTTCCATTGGCTGGTGGTCAACGTCGACCTGAACCACGATTCTTCCCTGGGCATGCGCCTGTTCGACACCTTGTTCGATCGCCGCGGCAATGGAATCCGCCGAGAACATGCATTGTGTACCGTCGAGAAGAACGCGCATCCGGGTCTCCAGCAAGAGGATGCAACGAGCATCACCATCGTTTTATCGACTTCATTGCCGGTTGCCTTGACTTGAATGGGGGGGAACAGAGAGAACCCCCAAAATGCTGGCTTCGCTCGCAGAATCGGCTCGAAAACCCTTTTCAGAGCTTCCTGGGGCTATTCTGATTCCGCATCGACCATCATGAACTTGATCTGTGCTTCGGCAACGGTCTTGTCTCCCACCAAGGCGTGGCATCTGAGGTTGCCGGTTCTTGAAGTGGCTCGGATTGATTCTGCTTCCAGAACCAACTGGTCACCGGGAACCACGGGCCTGCGAAGCTTGACCTTGTCAAGGCTCAGCAACACCGCAATCTTGCCGGTGTGTTCGAGCTTGCGACTCATCAGCAGCCCGCCCATCTGGGCCATTGCTTCCACGATCAGAACCCCCGGCATGATCGGGGTACCTGGGTAGTGGCCCTGGAAGAACGGTTCATTGATTGTGACGTTCTTGACTCCGATTGCTTTTCGGTCACCGTCCAGGTGCAGCAGTCGATCCACCAGAAGCATTGGAAAACGGTGTGGCATGAGCTTCTGGATGGCGCGAGCGTCCATCGCCTTGCCTTCGATCAGGAGATTTCGTCGATCCTCTTGTGCCATCTGCTGCCGGATCTTCATCACCAGCAGGCGGTTGAGCGAATGCCCTGAACGATATCCGAGGATTCGGCACTGAATCGGTCGTCCAGCAAGGTACAGATCTCCCAACGCATCGAGCACCTTGTGCCGCGCGTGTTCATCCTCAAACCTCAGGCTGTTCTCAATCGGGCCGTCTTCTCCGATGACCAGCACTTCCTTCGGCGTCAGGTGCCGGCACATGCCTCGCTCCCACAGTGCTTCCGCTTCTTCACGCAGACTGTAGGTCCGGGCCGGGGCGATCTGGCTTGCATAGGAGCCATCTTCCGCATTGAAGCTGACCGTTTGCCTTGGGATGCGGTCTGAATTCTCGCCATAGTCGAGATCGAAAACGATCCTGGTTCCCGGATCATCGGAGGGCACCGCGGAAATCATCTTCCCATCCTCTTCGATCACGATCGGCTCGCGCAGCTTGAAGACACGTCTCGGTGCGGACTGTTTCTCAAGTCCCACTTTGAGTATCGGATCTACGAACAACTGAGCGGATCCGTCGCCACACGGAAGTTCCGGTCCAGAGAGTTCGATGATGGCGTTATCTACGGCAAGTCCTGCCAGGGCCGACATGCAGTGTTCGACCGTCTCGATCGTGGTTTCGCCGGACTTGAGAGTGGTTCGCTGAGCTCGCTCCACGATTCGGTCACCTATGGCGGGGATACGAACTGGAGGATCCACATCAACCCGTTCAAACACGATGCCGGTTTCCTCCGGAGCTGGTTTGATGATCACCGTGGCCGGCTGTCCGAGCAGCAGCCCGAGCCCCTCGATCCGGACCGAATCCGCCACCGTGTGCTGACGGGGGAGATCTGCATCGTCTTGTGTGCCAGTTTCATGTGCCATAACGGATGAGTGGAGGGTGTCCTTTGAGTCCCGGGATCTGGTCTTGCTGGCCGCCCGGCTCGGTCATTCACTCTGGATTCAGTCAGGGTCCTGAGCGGAAAGGAATTTCCGAATCTTCTTGGACCACTCTGGAAGTCTACGAATCGCTGCGTGCTCCCGCAAGATCCTAGACCGTTCTCCAGCGGGTGCTCCGTACCAGATTTCCCCGTCGGGAATGTCGTTCATGACCCCTGATCGTGCTCCGATCGACACGCCGCGGCCTATGACCAGGTGGTCCTTGAGGCCAGAACCTCCCCCAATCTGGGTTCCGTCCCCTATTTTGGTGGTTCCCGCGATGCCGACCTGTCCGCAGATCACGCACATTTGTCCGATTTGACAATTGTGGCCAATCTGGCACAGGTTGTCGATTTTTGTACCTCGGCCGATGCGGGTCGCCCCGAATTTGCCACGGTCGATGCACGTCCCTGCTCCGATCTCCACGTGCGCTTCGATCTCCACGTTGCCCAGGTGTGGTGTCTTGACCAGTGAGGTTCCATCCTCCGAGGGGCGATAGCCGAACCCATCGGTTCCGATGACCACGTTGGAATGAACGATCGAGTGATCTCCCACGAGGCATCGCGCGTGGATTCGTACTCCCGAATGAAGCACGCACCCTGCACCGATGCGGGCCTGCTCGAAGAGATCAACCCCACCTTCCAGGCGGGTGCCGTCACCGACCACGCAGCCTCTTCGAATTCTGCAGTGCTCGCCCACCCAGACGTTCTGCCCGATCTCTGCTTCCGCATCAATCACCGCTGAAGGTGCGATGAAGGCCTTGGTCTCCTCCGCCGGGGGTGAGAACAGCTCCAGCAGTCGAATCATGGCGAGATCGGCATTTTCGACGACCAGGATTGTGGGGAGTGTGCTCCGCTCCGGAAGTTCGAGACCCGCGCTCACCACAATGCACCCGGCTTTGGAGCCGGAGCTCAATCGTGCATGGCGTTCGTCGCCAACAAAGCTCAATTCATTCGAGCTGGCTTCTTCGAGCGAGTTGAGTCCCGTGATCTTCAGAGACTCAACTCCCCTGACTTGGGTGTCAAGGTGTTCGGCAAGCTGTGCGGTCGTGAATGACGGCATGTTTTCTCTGTCCCGATCCTGCCCGATGATTCCAATCAACCAGCCCCGGCGCCATTCATCTGCGCCAGGAGTTTCTCGGTGATATCGAGAGTGTTGTTGGCCCAGAGGATACGGCGTGCGGAGATCTGCTGAAGCGTACCGGCGGCATCGGTCAGATCCACAACTGGAATGGAATCGTTGAGCAGGACGAGGTCGATCCCCATCGACTCGGACAACTTGCCCGCTTCGATCCGTATCAAGTCGTAGGTGTTGCGCAGGGTCGATGCCTGTTCCCGTTCGATGAGCAGTTTGCCATAGGTCTCGAAGGCTCGGAGTTTTCCGCTGATCGAGATTGCTTGATCGTTCATCTCGATCATCGTTGCGGAACCTGCCTCGAGGCTTTCCAGCTCGGCGCTGATCAATTCGAGCTCGTCACGCATGCCGTCGGCTTTCTCGACCATCTCATCCCGCATGGCGATGATCTTGGCTTCCTCGGTCGCTCGGCTGTCGAGGTTGTTAAAGACCTTCTCGAGGTCGACCACCGCCACCACTGCGGGCTTGATCGGGGCATTCATGGCGTACCCTGCCATGAAGATGAATCCCGTCGTGAGGGCAATGAATGAGATCCAGGTTGCGTTTCTTCGTCTGCTCATGGTGTTTCGTATCTCTTGGGTGCGATTCTGCGTGGTGTTCGTATTCCGGGGATTGATGCCTTGGTTCAAGCCCTGCCGATCATGGCTTGAGGTTGTTGATGCGAACGATCAGTTGTTCCGTGATGTCGGTGATTTCTGAAGCATAGAGCATCCGCCGATTGAGGATCTGCGTGAGGATCTGCTGTTCTCTGGAAGCCTGGACCTGCTCGTTGAGAGCCAGTTCGCCCAGGGAGTCGTTGACCAGCACGATGTCCCATCCATCGGTGGTGGCCAGAGCGGTCGCCTGCTCGCGGATGGCCTTGTACATCGATTTCCACATGAGAGCGCGTTCACGGTCGACTTCGACCTGCTTCAACTTCGCCCATTCATCGAGCTCCAGTTTCATCAGTGCCGCGGCGTCTCTGATCTTTTGCTTCTGCACATCATCGGCAGCACTCTCCGCTGACTCGATCTGCCTGGCGAGTGCTTCCTGTCGCGCACTGGCTTCCGCATTCAGATTGTCGGTCATCGAGCTCAGCTGGATCTCCCAGGCACTGTTGATTTCGATTCGCTCGAAAAGCTTGCTCAGATCAACTGTCGCAACGTGGGAGGCAGGTGCGTACTCGGTCCGCTTTGCCGTGGCGTCATGACCAACCAGTACGACCACGGCTGCGATCATGAAAACCAGGGGAAGGACGAGTTCATTGCGAAACTTGATCATCGTTACGGATCTCCAAGACTTTTTCGGGGGACACCTGTGTGTTTATTGTAATCCCATGGAGGCCGCGAGGGGTGTTCACCGGGTCCGCTGATCCTCAATTAGAAAGGGACAGCCATCGAGAAGCTGAAGAGCTGTTTGATGTCCTCTTCCTCCTTGAGAATCGGAAAACCGAAGTCAAACGCCAGCGGTGCTCGCCCGAGCTGGGGAATGAAGAGGCGGATGCCCACTCCTACTGAGACCCGGTATCCCTCGAAGCTGATGTCGTTCTTGACGGTGCCGCTGTCCAGGAACACCACTCCCGCAAAGGAGTCTCCTACGACAGGAAACTGATACTCGGTGCCCGCGAAGAACAGGAAGTTGCCTCCGACCGGATCGTCGGAGGGAGTGTTGGGGGAGATGATCGTACCGGTCGCCTTGGGGCTGATTGTTCGAAACTGGAATCCACGGAACGTCAGACCGCCAAGGTAGTACTTTTCTTCCACCGGGGCCGTGCCACCGAAGATGTAGCCGAACTTGCTGTTGAGCTTCAGAGTGCTCTTTCGGCCGAGGAAGTCTTCATTCAGGGTGAGGAAGGTGGTGAGTCCCAGATCCGCATTGACGTAGAAGTTGCCGGTGGTCGTCACCCAGGAGGGATTCAGTGAGAGGCTCAGCCTCGAACCCTGACTCGGGCGGTAGAAACTGTTGACCGTGGTGCGCAGCAGCGTGGTCCGAAGGTTCATGATGTTGTTCGGGCCGCGGTCATTGAAGACCTCGATCGGAGTGAACGGACTGAAGTCGGTCAGCAGTACGTTCTGGTAGCGCCCCGTGGTCGAGATCTGCCAGACGTCTCCCAGCCGGCGACTCAAGGTGAGTGCGGCACTCAGGCGTTCTTCCTTGTATTGGTTGTAGAAACGGTTTCGATAGAATCCGGTGAATGAACTGGAGATGTCGGTATTGAAGAGATGAGGTTCACCGAGGGTGAAGGAATACGTACTCACCTCGTCACCCGGCGCCAGACTGATGTTCATCGTCTGGCCGGCACCTCTGAATGCCCTGCCGTTGGTGAACTCTCGCCAGGAAAGTGGCCAGTCGGCGACGTCGAAGTTTCTCTGGTTCAGCGAGATATCACCGAACACGCCGGCATCGGAGCTGAGTCCCACGCCGAAGTTCACGGAGCCGGTATTCTTCTCGGTGACTTCGACCAGGATGTCCCGGTCGCCGGGATCGGAGCCCTCGGGATTCTGAACCGTCACTCGAACCTCTCCGAAGAGGTTGCTGGCTTCGATTCGTCGCCTGCCCAATTCGATTTCCCGGCCGTCGAGCGGGCGTCCGGGTTCAATTCGCACCAGTCGTCGGATCACCTTGTCCTTGGTGATGAAGTTTCCCTGGACCTTGATCAGCCCGGCTTCGACCGGAGTTCCTTCGGAAATGCCCAGAAGCATGTCGACTTCTGGTTCTTCGCCGATGCGAACTTCTCGTTGGCTCACTCGTGCGTCGATGTATCCCATTAACTCGTAGCTCTGTTGGATACGTTCGATCGATCGGTCGATGAGCGGCTTGGTGTAGTTGTCACCCGGTCGGATCGCCAACAGGTCGCGAACCTGCTTGGTACTCATGATCGCCGGGGTGTTCCCAACGCCGGCATTCTCGACGATCACCTCTCGAAGTCGATATTGCCGACCTTCTTCGATCACGAAGACGAGTTTCGCCTCGGTGTTGTCTGGAGAAAGCAGGATGCGGTCATCCACCCGCACATCCACGAAGCCATTGTCCTTGTAGAACTGGTCGAGCTTGGCAACGTCGTCCACGATCTTGTCGGGTTCGAGCTGTCCTTTACGAAAGAACGGAATGTAGGGTTTGGTGGTGATCTCAATTGAAAGTTCCTTGGCGGGAAACGACCGATTCCCGACGAACTCGATTTCCTTGATCCGAACTCTGGGACCCTCGACGATTCGCACGATCAGGATTCCACTGTCCATCAGGCGTGATTCATCCACCTCGATCTCAGCCAGGTAGTAGCCCTTGGCCCGATAGAGGTCCTTGATCCTGACCATTCCCTGTTCGAGAAGGAAGTCATCCCGTGGCCCACCTGAGTAGAGCGGAATCGCCGCCAGCAGTTGCTGGTCGCTGATCGCCCGGTTGCCGACGACCTGTATCGCGGAAATCAGAGGCTGTTCGGCCATCACGTAGATAACGTTGACCGTGCCGTCGGGATTCAACTCCGCTTCGGCATCGACGGTGTCGAAACGACCCAGGCGATAGAGCGTTTCAACATCCTCTCTGATGGCGGTCGAGTCGAATGGTTGCCCGGCAGCAGTTCGAAGGTTGTTTCGCAGGAGCTGTTCGTTGGTGGTCCTGAGGCCCTCTATCGAGACCCGAGCGATCGGTCGGTCAGCGAGTGCTTCATCGTCGATATCTTGAAATCGGGTGCTTGAAACGGTGGAATCGATCAGGATTTCTGCAAACGCCCTGTGCTCTGCCTCAAGAGTGAAAAGGAGGGCGCACGACAGAAACACCATTCGAATGATGGAAGTTACTTGTGGGTAAGGGATTGCCCTGCCCCACGGTATCGCCACTCTCATTTTTTTGGGTGACATGGACGCCCGGAGGATACCTGCCCGCTGGATCGCGTGCCATCAACTCCCGGTGTGGGTCCACCCTCAGTTCATTCGGTCTAGAGGCTGATCAGGGCTCCTGCGATCATTCCGATGGCAACCAACGCAATGGCGGCTCTGACGAAGGCGGTGTCCTGTGTGGTGTTCTGGCCGTTTTCACGGCAGGTCGCTTTACGTGTCATCTTCCGCTCCTCCTGAGAGTGGTGTCTTCCTGCACTCCTCATCGACGTGGCCGAAAGCCGGATTTGGTCCAACCTCCAATGTGTGGTGGGTTTGTAGGATCTGTGCCGCCAACACCAGCAGTGGATTCTCGTCCAGAGTCCGGATACCTTTCCTTGGATGACAGGCACCACAGACTCCCGTCCGAGAAACACTCCTTTCGAGAAGCTTCATGAGCGGTTCGGCGGCCAGATGGTCGACTACGCCGGTTGGAACCTTCCCATTCGCTTTGATTCCGTCCTTCAGGAACATCGTTCTGTTCGAGATTCTGGAGGGTTCTTCGATGTCTCGCACATGGGTCGGCTCCGCTTTCAGGGGCCAGATGCTTGTCGATTCCTCGATCGCATCTGCACTCGACAGATCCACGGGATGAGTGAGGGGCAGTGTCGCTATTCGCTGGTGTGCAATGAGCAAGGGGGATGTCGGGACGACGTCTTGGTCTACCGACTCGAGGCCGACACCTACCTCATGGTCTGCAACGCCGCCAATCGCGAGAAGATCATCGATCACGTCGCCGCGCATTCGGCCGACTTTGAGTTCACCATGGATGACCAGACCCTCTTGACCGCCATGTGCGCGATTCAGGGTCCGCGAGTGATGGATCTGATCGGGGGCGTTTCAAAGGAGATTCCTGCCCTCAAACGATTCCGGTTCACCATCAAGGATCTCATGGTGATCAAGGTCATCGTGTCACGGACCGGATACACCGGAGAGGACGGGGTCGAGGTGATTCTCGATTCGAAGATGGCCGCCCCTGCGCTGGAGATGTTTCTCAAGGACTTTGGTGACAATGATTCACTGGTCAAACCCTGTGGTCTGGCGGCACGGGACACTCTGCGTCTGGAAGCAGCGATGCCGCTCTACGGCCACGAGCTCACCGAAGAGATCGACCCTCTTGCTGCCGGACTTGGCTTTGCAGTCAAGCTCGACAAGGCTGAGGACGACCCTTCGATCGGGCGCTTCATCGGTCAGGACGCGCTTCAGGCAATCGCCGAGCAGGGCAGCCCACGTGTTCTCATCGGACTGCTTCCTGAGGGCCGACGTTCGGCGCGTCAGGACATGAGCGTGTATTCAGGCGATTCGGTGGTGGGTCAGGTGACCAGCGGATGCCTGAGCCCGACCCTGGATCGCCCGATTGCAATGGCGTACGTCGATGCGGCACTCGCGCAGCCGGGAACCTCCCTGGAGATCGACCTGGGACGCACCCGCGTCTCCGCTGAGACCTGTGCGCTCCCTTTCTACAAGCGGTCCTGAGCCACTGGTCCGAAACCAACGCGGTTGCCACAAGAGATGATGCCAATGAACACGGGGCATCGCTTCATCGGCGATGCCCCGTGTTCGTTGATCTTTGCACCACCCTCTTCAAGGCGGCGGTCAATTGCGTGGGTCAGGAGGCCTTCCGGATCGTATCGGGCTCGATGAAACGAGCCGGTCGGTCGTCCATGAGCTGGCTCTGCAGCCGCTCCAGCGCCTTGGTCTGTATCTGGCGAACCCGTTCCCTGGTGAGTCCGACTTCCTGGCCGATCTCCTTGAGAGTCAGTGGTTGTTTTCCGGTGAGTCCGAATCGAAGTCGAATGATGTGCGCGTCTCGTTCGTCGATCGAATCCAGCATTCTCAGCAGGATTGTGAACTCTTCCCGGTTCGCCACCATCTCGTTGGGTTGTCTGGTCTGGCGATCCTGACAGAGTTCCGCGAAATCAAGGGCTTCTCCATCCTCACCGATCGGTGCGGAGTTTGGGGTGTTGAAGGCCTTGACCGCCCGTCGGATGATTTCGATCTTTCTGGGGGGGACCTCCATCTCCTCGGCAAGCTCTTCGGTGCAGGGGGTTCGTCCCAGCCGCTCCTCCAACCGACGAGTCGCGTCCCTCCAGCGTCCAATGAGTTCGACCATGTAGGCCGGGACATGGATGGGTTGCACGGCATTGATGAGCGTGCGCTTGATTCCTTGCTTGATCCACCAGGAGGCATAGGTTGAGAACCGAGCGCCTTGTGCGGGGTCGAACCCCTCGACTGCTCGGATCAGCCCGATGTTTCCTTCCTCGATGAGGTCGGTGAGCATCATGCCTCGTCGGAGGTAGTTTTTGCTGATTGCGATGACCAGGCGAAGGTTCGCCCGAATCATCAGCTCCTTCGCCTGCATGTCGTTGTCATTGATGACTCGCCAGCCAAGCTCCCGCTCCTGCAGGGCAGTGAGCAGGGGAATCTGGTCGACTTCGCGCATGTAAAGCTGCAGGTCTGACTGCAATCCTGATCCTTTGGCCGTCTTCATCGGACCTCCTTTTCCTTCCAGCGAATTCGGCCTCCTAATTCCGAATCCGCACCTCCCTGTAGCTGCCCGGCTCGGCAGTCCTCCGGCTCGTCGCCGAGGCGTGATTACCTGAACCCAGCAATGATTGCGATTCAGATACCTGCCCCTTCGGCTGGAGTTGCGTCGTCCTTGAGGCCTCCCGGCTCGGCTGGCCTCAAAAACATGCTCTACTCTTGATCGTAGGACTGCAAGATTGGAATTCAAGGCCCGATACACTTTCTTCACGTGAACAACAGCGCATACACACAACTGCTCAAAGAGTGGCCTCACGAGCCAGGAAAGCTATCCGCCCGTCTGGTACAGGATTCTTACGGGACATCCCACGTGCAGGTTCGTGTGGAACTGGGAATCCTCCAGATGGAGCTTTCCGGACGGCCTGATGGGGGGGTATCGGTCTTTGAGACGCGATTTGGAGCCGATCTGAACCCGGGCGTCGGTGGATTGGACTCTGAACTCTGCCGCGTTCTGCACCGTGAGGCCGCCCTGTACGCCTACCGGGCGCTGGTTTGTTCCAGTCTGGAGCTGCACGAACGGGTTGTGGCCGATGCTTCGCGAAACCTCGAGGTCATGGATTTTATGATCGCGCACGCCAACGACGCATCTGATCGACAAGCCGCCCGTGCCTTGCGGGTGCAGTCGTTGGTCATGCGGGTGAGAGCGCGTGCATCACATGCCCTCGCTTCTCAAACTCCCGCGATCGCCCGTTCACTGGTCGAAGACGGAATCCAAGAGGTCCAGGCGGCTCTGCGGTTGGCGGGAAGGTCCGAGGAAGTCGAGTCTGCCGCCGAGATACAGCTCCTGAGAAGCTTGGTTGAGGTCCTGATCCCCAAGTTGCCGGCGAGTCAACGCCATGAGATGGAACTTCGGTTGAAGGCGGCGCTCGAAGTGGAGAACTACGAACTGGCTGCGATTCTCACCAACGAGCTACGGCAACTGTTTTAGTCGGTCGATTCGTTCTCGCGATCGAGTACCCGTTCTTGAAGGGTATCGAACGACTTCTTGAATCGAAGGCCACCAAGCTCTGGATCCTGCAGACGCAATCTTTGGATCCTTGGTGCGATGCGCTCGAGTGACCGCCCGACCTTTTCCAGTACCAGCAACTGACCCCGTTGGGCATTCCACCAGGTTGCGGCCGGAACAAACTGGTCCGGTGCTCCCTGGCCGAGTCGGCGATACAGCTGGATCGCTTCTCCAAGTTCCGCTTCCTTCTCGCTCAGGAACAGCGCATCCGCCCTGCCTTCAAGCACCGCCCAGGCATTCGGTTGCTCTCCGGCAAGCGACTCCCAGAGGATGATCGACTTGTCCTGCCATCCACTCAGAGTCTGAGCTTCAGCAACGATCATCCGTTCCTGAAAGGTGAGGTGCATGACGTCCTCAGGCGTGATCAATCGGGTGACTGCGCGAAGTCGTTCTCTGCACAGTTGAACTGCGTCCGCCTTTCTTCCCGCATCACGTGCCTCATGGACACGTTCGATTGTTGCTTCCAGTTCAGCGACTAAGCGCCGCATGGCCAATTCCAGATCGAGTCCTATCGCGTATCCGATGTCGGGCGCGGTTTCGATCGCTGCTTCTCGAGTCTCCGAGTTCAGCAGGCGAATCTGATGGCGAAGAAACAGGGCCTCAATGCGCAGTTGGCGGTCCAGATCGATTCGGTCGATGATTTGTGTGGTTTTCTCAAGGTCCTCAGCGCGGTATCCCCTTCGTAGGTTGGATCTGACCGAGGCGAGTTTCGAGCCATGAAACACCCGAAGCAGATTCGAGCTCACCGGAGTCGTTCCGTTGTTGGAAAATCTCGCGAGGTAGCCCCTCCCATCCTTCTCAAGCTGATCCTGCAGGTCGATGAGCGCTTCGGGCCCCAGTTCGTCGACTCGACCAAGGGCCTCCAGGCAGTTCGATCGAACCTCAAGCAAATCGCAGGCGATCGATTCCGTCTGGGGATCGACCGACAGAACGATCAAACATCCCTCCTTCGGCCGTTCGGTCCGCACTAAATGCTCCGCCAATCGGATCCGGTCTGCCTGATTGCGCCGAATTGCGGCTCGATCGTGCACCGTGCTCTCGTTCTCGATGAGATGGGTGAGTGCGTCCTCGTAGAGGGTGGCGGCGTCGGGATCTCCTCTGACCGCCCAGGGTTCGACAAGGTCCGCCACCAATTCCGGATTCGCGTTTGGAAAGTCTGGATGTTCGCGAAAAAGAATTCCACCGATTCGCGCCGCCTCCAGGCGCTCGCCCTCCTGCAGCAATAATCGAAAAAGCATGTCCAGCGCTCTTGCTCTGACCAGGGCCGAGGCCTGGTTTTCCCGTACGCCCTTGCGAAGCCGCTCGGTCACCGATGGATTCCCGATTTCGCCCTGGCTTCGACGAGCAAGCTCCGCACGACCCACCGCCCACGCAGCAGCCAACGGCATTCCAGCGTCGCCTTGTGCATCGGTGCGTCCCACCAGTCGGGCTGCGATCGCTGCATCAATCACCTCCCGGGTCTGGTGGTCTTCCTCCAGAAGGCGCAGCCAAAGCGTTGCGGTGCCGTCATTCCACTTTCCGGGCTCAGGCGAATCGCTGTGCTTCAAAGATTCACTCAGATACCTCGCGTGCAGGTCCGCGAACAACATACGTTCGTAGACACGTTGTTCGTCGGAACCTTCAAACGCAGCGGCGGCCATCTTCCTCGCATGGTCCGGTCCCTCCAGTACGGCCGCGATTCGAATGCGGTCAAGTTCCGACGGATCCAGGTTCGCGCTGGCAAGGAGTTCGCTCAGCCTTTCTCGATCTTTCGATGCCAGCGCAGCCTGGATTTTCCAACTGTCGACGATCGATCGGACCTGGTTGCGTTCCACCACCTCTTCTGAGATCCGGTCAAGTCGTTCCAAAGCATCAATCGAAGCACCCTGGTCGATGTTCGAGGCAAGGATCAGCCCGATGGATTCCAGAAGGGGAATCCTCAACTCTTGTTCAAACCGCAGTCGCTCGAGCAGATCCAAGTCCTCCTGATCATTCTCAGGTCGGGACTGGATTTCTTCTATGGCGGATTTCACCAAAGCCTCGGCCAGGCCCGCCTGTTCGATTCCGCGTGCGATGAGTAGTGGAATTTCCGCTGGCAGTAGCGGACATGTTGGATCGGCATTGAACAGATGTGTCGACCAGCTGTTGGGAAACTCAACCCGCCTCAGCAGCAGGTCCTCCGCCTGATCCGCATGCCAGCTTGCGAGTTCCAGATCACCGCGGACTCGACCCTCGGCAATCATTTTCTCGCGCAACTCCAAGCATTGGTCCAGAGCATTGGACCGAACTTCGATGCTCAAGTTTTCATCCATGCTGCGCTGGCGGAGATCTGCGATTTCATCGAGGGGTGAGGCCATGCGCGCCGGGTTGGTTGCATCTTGCGCAGTGCCCGATACGACCAATCCCAGAAGAATCACCAGTACGGGTATTCCTGTCCCGATCCACCGACTGAGGGCGACTGGATTCGATCTCATTGCGGGCCTCACGGTGTCATCGGTTCCGGTTCTGAGAAGCGTACCTTCAAGTACCCCGCACGCACCGTGGCATTGAAGACATCCACGACATGCCCCCAGTGAGTCGATTCGTTCGGAACAATGTCCACCGGATGGTCCTCAAGGAAATACCCGATCCCCGCCTCCGCTCTGTTTTCCGTGAGAAATCGCTCGAGTTGTTCGAGGGATTCTGGTTGGGGGTAGGGGCCATCGATTCTGATCCGAAGACCATTCTCATCGGAGCTGCTGGATTCAACCAGGATTCGGAGTGGTTCTTCGACCACCTCGAAGGGGTCCACCGTCTGCTGGGAGCCTCCGCGGTCCGGCAGATCCAGTCTGAAGACCTGTTCACCCAGTGCGAAGTTTGTTGCAAGCAGGAAGTAAATCAAGAGTTGGAACACCACATCGATCATCGGCGTGAGGTTGACGCCGATCCGTCGTTTCGCAATCGCACGGTCTCGACGGCTACTCATTCGAAGAATCCCGTTCCGTAATGACCACCAGGTTGATTCGAGCCGCCGATTCGCGTCCCGAGCTCGACGCTGCTTCCGTGACCGTACGCAGAACCGGGGCGATGTACTTCTGTTCGGTTCTGCGATCAGCCCGCAGGTTGATCAGGAGCTCTGGATTCGCCGAGTAAAGTTCAATGATCCGGCTGCGCAGCCCATCGATTCCCTGCGGCCCCAATTGAAAGTCAAAACCGTTCAACCGGTAGTTCAGGGCTTCTCCTTCATCTCCGGGAATGACGTTGATCACCGCTCTCGGATCGTCTGTGGGGGGTGCACTGGCAGTGGGGCTTGGTTCGGGTAGTTCCATCTCCACAGATTCCACCTCGCTGATCGTCGAGACCAGGACAAAGAACACCACCAGCAAAAAAGTCATGTCGATCATCGGTGTGAGGTTCGCCTCGATCTGCGCGGGTCCCCTTCGGTGGACTTGACTCATGGCGTAGTCCCTGAAGTTGAGGACTCCTGGTTATCCCGAGGTTTGAATTGTTCGAGTAATTCCAGCACCCGGCCTTCGGCTTCACCCTCCAGGGCGTCCACTCTGTTGCGCAGCACCGCGTATCCCGACAGTGCGGGAATCGCGACCAGCAGTCCCCAGAAAGTGGTCACCAGTGCAGTGCCGATACCCCCAGCGAGGGCAACCGGATCCGCGTTGCCGCCACTGGCCACGATCGATCCGAAGGCAACGATCATCCCGTACACCGTCCCGAAGAGACCGATCATCGGCGCCACCTGACCGAGTACGTTCAATGGTTCGATTCGCCGAAAACGGTCTGCAATGATCTCCGAGGAGACGTGGTCCATGCGTGCAAGCATCGAGTCGTAGCCGTTGGGGGCTTCCTGAAGTGTTGCATGGACGATCAGGCTGAAGTCCGAGTCCTCGTTTCGCGTGAGTGCAATCGCCTCGTTCCAGGCTTTCTGGTCGATCAGTTTCTTGATGCGATCCATCTGCTCCTGAGGCGCGATCCGCTTTCGAACGTTCGCAGTGGCCAGTCTGACCAGGTATCCGATGCCCAGTACCGAGAGCAGCAGCAGCAGCCAGATCAGGCAGGAACCGAACCATTCGATTCTGATGATGCCATCTGGTCCCGCGCTTCTGGAATAGAAGAACGCCCCTCCGAAACTTGGAATACCCCCCGACTCCTGGGCGAAGCATCGGCTGGTGATCAGCATCGTTGCCACCGGCAGCCAGTACATGAACCGTTTGCCTGCGATCAGCCTACCGTTTCGCGCCTGTTGTCCGCCAATGTTCATCAACTCGTCCTTCCGTGGTCTTGGATCCATCAGTCTTTCACCGTCTTCCCGGTTCCAGGCCAAGTTCGGAGCGGCCAAGGAAGCGAAAACCCGCAGCCTCTTCATCGGTTCGACCCGAGTGAACCTCGGCAATCTTCTTGAGTGCATCGATCGGATCCGGATCGAGAAACTGGATGCAATTGATTTGAACTGCTCGTCGTCCCGTCACCGGGTCGGGGGGGTTCAAGACGTCGAGTTGGGCCAGCAGTGCATCCAGATCCACCGAATATTGTCCGGAACCCGTCACATTGCTGCTGAGCAGATAGATGACCTCCGGATCGAGTTCCATCGCCTGCTTGAGGGCACGCAGCGGGTTACTTCGTCCGCTTGGAATCACCGCGCTCCGAATCCACTCCATCGTTCGCTGTAGGTTCTCCGGATTGGCGGCCACCATCCGGTCTGCTGGAGGGGAACTGACCGCCTCATCCCTCTGGAAGAACACGACGGTGTAGGACTGGAGTGGAGACAGGTTGCCGATGCTGCGGGCAAGCTCTCGGGTGACCACCGGAAAGGTAGCGATCATTGACCCGGAGGCGTCGACCACAAACGCGATTCGCTTCGCGTCTCCACCACTGAGTCCGGCAAACAGCACTTGGCCCATGCTGCCTTGGCGTGCCCCGAAAAGTCCACCTCCTGGTCCACCCAAGCTGGCCGAACGGTCGGGAGGCAGGCTGCCGATCGTGTCGGAGGGCAGGTAGCGTTCGGGATCCAGCGGTGGTAGTTCCAGGAGTGCGGTTGGTTGCTCTTTCAGATCCAGTTCAAGCATCGGAGCGGAGGATTCCTCTCCGAGTTCTGCAGTCACCAGGGGGGTGGTCGGTTGCGGGCGCTCTTGCGCCAGGTTCACCCCCACAAGCACCACCAAGCCCAGCAACACCGCGTGCCCCGCCAAAGAACCCGCCCAGGGAAGCCAGCCTTGCCGGCCTCGTGCATCCTTGCGCCGTCTCCAGTCCGAGGTGCTCTGGGGATGCTTGCCGATCCCACCTGGCGGTCTGTCTCTCCGGGATTCATTCACCACCTGCAGCACGCTCCGTCCGACTCACATCAATTCGCTTGCTTCACCCGGTTGTATCCGGCGGGCTTATTCCTCTTCTTCTTCAGTCGATTCCTCGTCTTCGTCGATCCGACGTCTCAGAGCGCGTGGGCCTCCAAAGAGCAGGCGGTCGAGACTGAAGGCTCCTGGTCCGCAGAAGAGAATCACCAGTGTGCAACCGAAGAGCCCCAGTTGCGAAGCGCCCAGGGCCTGGGTCAGCGGGTCTCCAGCGGGCGAGAGAAACATCATTGGTTGTGCACTGAGTTCGGGCAACGTGAGAAGGATGAAGTTTGCCGCGGAAATGATGCAGAGTCCGAAGGCCCACACCCGACAGAACAGCCCCGGCAGCAGCAGACTGCTGCCGATGATCTGGAACAGTACCGCCAACCACGCAAAGAGCACGGGTGATCCCAGTCCGGTGGTCTCGATGAGAATCGCTTTCTCAAAGAGTGCACGTGCACGGACTGAGTCCTCGCCTGAGGAATTGACGCTGGGCTGATCCGGGTTGGCCGCCTGAACCAGGCTCACTGTTTGAACCGCTTCGGCGTTCGAGCGGGGTTGGTCAGGAACGGGATTCATCAGGCGTTTCACCTGGACTGCTTTCTCACCGGTGAATTCCATCATGCCCAGGTCCTGGATGCCGCTGGGCAGAAACGCAACACAGATCAGGATCCGGACTGCCAGAAGTGCTGGACTCAGGGCTAGTGGGGCTCGACTTCTCATCCTCTTGAATCGCTCCAATCCTCAGACAGGGTCAGTATGCCATCATCCTAACTTCGCAGGAGCAGTTGGGAGCAAGCATGGGTTCCGGCTTGTGGGTCCCCGGGCTCAGACGTAGCATCAGGGCACAGCGGGCGTGGCGGAATTGGCAGACGCGCGGGATTTAGGTTCCCGTGGGGGCAACCCCGTGCAGGTTCAAGTCCTGTCGCCCGCAGTTCAGTCTCTTGCTTTGTCCGCTCCCTCGGAGAATCCAGTGGATCAGCCAGCTCGACCAACTTCAGAGGATTCCTTGGCCAATGCCCCGTCGGATTGGCACCGTCTTTCCTGGCGCGAACGGGAGACTCTCCAACAACCCTCTTATCCTGATCGTCAGCGGGTGGAAGAGGTCTTCGAACATCTGGCCAGCCTGCCCCCACTGGTCACGTCCTGGGAAATCGAGACCCTTCGAGATCAGTTGGCCGAAGCCGCTCTGGGTAATCGATTCCTGCTCCAGGGCGGCGACTGCGCGGAACGATTCGATGAATGCAATCCCGACTTCATCACCTCCAAGCTGAAGATCCTCCTCCAGATGAGCCTGGTGCTGGTGCATGGCGGGGGTCGCCGCATCACCCGAGTGGGGCGCTTTGCCGGGCAGTACGCCAAACCACGTTCCGCCAATGACGAGGTTCGCGACGGAGTGACCCTTCCTTCGTATCGAGGGGACAACGTCAATCGTCCCGAATTCACGCCCGAACACCGCGTTCCCGACCCCGAGCGCCTGCTTCGAGGTCATGAGTATTCCGCACTGACTCTGAATTTCATTCGTGCTTTGATCGATGGTGGTTTCGCTGACCTCCACCATCCCGAGTATTGGAATCTCGAATTCGTAGAGCATTCGCCGCTTCGGGCCGAGTACGAACGGATGGTGGAGTCCATCGGAGATTCCCTCCGGTTCATGGAGACCGTGGTGGGGGCGCAGGCCGGGCAGATCAATCGCGTGGACTTCTTCACCAGCCACGAGGCGCTGTTGCTGCTCCATGAATCGGCTATGACTCGCTCGGTTCCGCGAAGGACCGGCTGGTGGAACCTCGGGACCCACATGCCGTGGTTGGGGGTTCGTACCGCAGAGCCCGACGGAGGGCATGTGGAGTACCTCAGGGGCATCCGCAACCCACTGGGCCTCAAGGTGGGTCCTTCCTCGGATCTCGACAAGCTGGTCAAGGTCCTCGACATCCTGGATCCGGATGACCAGCCGGGGCGGATCACCTTGATTCACCGATTTGGGGCTTCCAATGTCTCAACCTACCTGCCCGCCTTGATCGACCGAATCAAGGACACCGGGCGCACTCTGCTCTTTTCGTGCGATCCCATGCATGGCAACACCGAAACCGTGAAGATGATGAAGGGGCCGGGTGCCGGACGTCAGGTGAAGACTCGCAAGTTCGGGCACATTCTGGCCGAACTGGAACAGTCCTTTGAAATTCATCAGCGAGCGGGGACGATCCTCGGTGGGGTGCACTTCGAACTCACCGGAGATCAGGTCACCGAGTGCACGGGGGGGGCCCGAGGCCTCGAAGACGATGATCTGGCCACGTCCTATCGCTCTCACGTCGATCCACGGCTCAATTACGAACAAAGTCTTGAAATGGCGATGCTGATCGCGGGGCGCATGGCCCGCGGAAAGGCCTGAGCCCCTCCCTGGCACCCTCCTTTGGCCAGGTCGCCCCGCTGATTTCAGCACGACCTCCCCTCCATGGGTACTATTCCGCTCCGATGACGACACGTGCAGACCAACCTCATCAATCGCCGCGTCGAGTACTGATCACAGGTCTCGGCCCGATCTCCTGCTTCGGACTCGGGATCGAACCACTGTGGGAAGCCATGCTCGAAGGGCGCACTGGAATCCGACTCATCGATCACTTTGATGCAAGTGGTTTCGCCAGTCCGTTTGCCGGAGTCCTTCCACGCGATCAGTTCGACGTGCGCAAGATCGTCCCCAAGACCTACCGCAAGGCCACGAAGGTGATGGCGCGCGACACCGAGCTGGCCGTCGGTGCTGCGGCGCAGGCGGTGGCTGATGCCGAACTGGTGACCAGAGCCAGTGATGGAGATGACTCATCCACGTACGAGCCGTCGCGAACCGGGTGCCACATCGGAGCGGGCCTGATTGCCGCAGATGTCGATGAACTCACACTTGCTACGGCAACCAGTACGGATGCCGAGGGGGAGTTCGATATCAACGAATGGGGTCGTACCGGGATGGGCAACCTGACTCCGCTCTGGTTGTTGAAGTACCTGCCCAACATGCTCGCCTGCCATGTGACGATCATCCATGACTGCCAGGGACCCTCCAACACCATCACCTGTGCCGAAGCCTCCAGCGGGCTGAGTCTGGGTGAATCACGAAGGGTCATCACGCGAGGGCATGCGGATCTCTGTCTCAGTGGGGGTGCTGAGAGCAAGATCAACCCGATGGGTATTCTGCGACAGCAGTTCGCCGGGCGTCTGTGTGAAGCCGAGCAAGCCGATGATCCTGCCGGCATCGTTCGCCCCTTTGCCGCGGATGCCGGTGGGGGGGTGCTGGGTGAGGGCGGCGGAATTCTGGTCCTCGAGGCAATGGAGTGCGCGCTTGAGCGTGGCATCCAGCCGATTGCGGAGTTTTCCGGTTTCGGTGCCAGTCAGGCAATGGCCGTCGATTCGATGGGTTTGATCTACGACGAGCAGGATCAGTCGGTCGTCTCGGCGATCAACGGCGCACTTGCCTCGGGCGGCTGTGCGCCCGAGGAGGTGGACGCGATCCTGCCGCTGGGTTCTGGCATTCCCGAGATGGACCGGGTGGACGCACAGGCGATCAAGTCGGTCTTTGGCGAACGTGCGGATCAGATCCCCCTGATCACGCTGATCCCCTACATCGGACTGTGTGGGGCAGGTCTCGGTGCGATCGCCGTTGCCGTCGCCGCACAGTGCCTTCGTGAACAGGTCCTCCCGGCACGCATCGGGGTCACTCAGTCGGGTTCCCACGGGTTGGACTCCGGACCCTGTTCCTCCCGTCCCGCGGAGTTGAACAAGGTGCTGGTCTTCACCACCAGCCTCGGAGGACAGAACGTCGCAGTGCTGGTTGAACGATGGAAGGGAGGCGAAGGACAGTGAGTACCTCACCCCGAGTCGTCGTGACTGGAATGGGCTGGATCACCCCTCTGGGTTGCTCTCTCGAGGAGGTCTGGTCCCACCTGGTCTCTGCCGGGAGCGGAATGGCTCCGATCACTCGCTTTGATGCATCAACTTTCCCGACGACTTTCGCGGCTGAAGTCAAGGACTATGACTTTGCACAATTCGTCCGGGATCCTGCGATCCACGCCACGGCTGGATTGAACACGCGCTTCGCTCTCGGAGCGGCTCGGCAGGCATGGCAGCAATCCCGACTGGATGACCATCAGAATCTTGACCGAGCCCGGGTCGGCCTCTATCTCGGGGCTGGTGAAGGGGTACTCGACACCAAGAACTATCTGAAGACCAACCTGTCTGCGTGGAATCCAGAGGCCCGCGCGGTGGATGGTGCACGCTGGATCGCCAGCGCCCTCAAGCTGATGAACGATCACCGCGAGATCGAACAGGAACCCAACATGCCGATCGCCCATCTGGCACGGGAGTTCGAGGTCACTGGCCCCGCGTTTAACTGTCTGACCGCGTGTGCTGCGAGCACCCAAGCCATTGGTGAAGCCTGCGACATCATTCGTCGTGGGGAAGCGGACGTGATGATCTCCGGTGGAACCCACACCATGATTCACCCCCTGGGTGTCACCGGCTTCAATCGTCTTACCGCTCTGAGCACCCACGATGGAGATCCCGCAGAAGCGTCTCGGCCCTTTGATCGGACTCGGGGGGGGTTCGTGATGGGTGAAGGCTCCGGCATCGTCACCCTCGAACGCCTGGACCACGCGCTCGCTCGTGGAGCCGTTCCGCTCGCGGAAATCATCGGCTACGGGTCCAGTTGTGATGCTTTTCGCATCACCGACATCCAGCCTGATGGACGTGGGGCCGCAGCGGCCATGAACATGGCTTTGTCTCAGGCCGGAATCGACCCCCTGGATGCCTCCTCTGGAGCCCTGCCGATCGACTACGTGAGCGCGCACGGAACCGGAACCCAGGAGAACGACTCGATCGAGACCCGTGCGATCAAGCGTGTCTTTGGCGAACTCGCCCCGCGAATTCCAATGAGCTCCATCAAGAGCATGATGGGGCACCTGATCGCTGCGGCTGGTGCGGTCGAATTGATCACCTGCATCCTCGCGATTCGCAATGGAGAGCTTCCTCCCACGCGCAACCTGCACACTCCGGACGACGGTCTGGATCTTGATTACGTTCCCAATGCCTCCCGCAAGGCGGACGTGCATACCTGCCTCTCGAACAATTTTGGCTTTGGTGGTCAGAACGACACGTTGATCGTGACGAGATATTCCGAATGACCGGCGAGACCAACCCTCCTGCCCGGGAGGGCCTGCGCTTGACGCGAGGTATCCCTCTCATCCTGATTTGTTTGCTGCTGGTGGGTTTCTGCAGCCTGATCGTGTTGGCGGTACTTCCCAATTCGACGTTTGCACCCCCCCTGGAGTCCAGTGAGCAGATCGATGCTCGTGCACGTAGTTTCGAGCGCGCCTTCACCGCGGAGTTCACCCGCGTTCGCCCCTCCGCAGAACCCTGGGGGATACGAGTTCGGGAGCAGGACCTCAACGCCTGGCTCTGGGCCCGGTTCCCTGACTGGGTTGCTCACTTTGACGGTGTGGATGCGGTAGCGGCTCAGCCCTTACTTCAGGCGAACCTGGAGCAAGGGCGTATCCAGTTGATGACCCGTTCCTTGATCTTCGCCTTCACCCCCGTGGTCGAGGCTCGGCGCACCCGCATACATCCGGCCCATGGTTGCGCGCTCGGTCTCCTGCCCCTGCCACGCGCCTTGTTCGGTTGGACGGCGTCGGCCATCGACCTCGACCAGATGAGCAGCGCCCTCGCCGGGTCAGAAGCTTCCCAGCGGATTCCCGCCAAAGCCGAATTTGAGGAGACTTCCACTTCCGGCGTCAGTCTGCCAGCGGGGTTCTTTCTGGGTGATGGTCGTACGGTCGACCTCCTGGAGGTCCAGACAGACGATGGCGCACTGGTCCTGGTCTTTCAGACCACTCGTTGAGGCTTCGGTTCTCGTGGTTTGATGGCTTCGAAACACACCCCACCGGACCGTGTTCTCGAGGCGGTGATCAAAAAAACGCTGGCAAAAAAAGGATCGGGCCAGCCCCCACTGCCGGCCCGATCAGAGTTCGGCCTCTACCGGTTTTACCCGGGAGCCCGACACGAGTTTGTGCTCGCTTACTTTCTAACGTACCAAAGGCAGTCTAAGTCGCAAGAACTTGTTGACCCCTTTTATCGGGATGACTCTCAAACCCCTGAGGGTCCCGTGCTACGGCGCATTTTGTCTGGAATACTGTGATAAATAGTCAATTGCTTCTGGGTGGCCTGATCTGCCTTCATTGGGGTGTACCTTCCTGCGTCCTGCTGCGCGAGGGGTGCCAGGGCCATGCAGTGAAGTCCATACCTGGCCATGACTTCGCGCTCAAGTGCAGTGGTTCAGGTCTTTTCTGCAGCAAGGCAGGGTCTACCTTGAGTCCGGATCCTGGGGAATTCCACCTCATTTCAGTCAGATGAACTCCGTGAGCCAGTAGGTTCTGGCTTGCCGTCCGGTTTTTCGTCTCTCACCTGTTGAATCAGACCATGCCAAATCGACCCACGCTCGACATGCTGGACTGGAATCGCCAACCGATTGGGGTGGCTGCTGAACAGGTGGTGGACCATTTGAAGGCCTGCGACCCGCGGGGGCGATGTGCCGTGCTGGTCTCCGGTCGTCGCTTGCGTCGCCTCTTCCAGCGTGAGCTCGTGCACGCCCAGCAGCGCATGCTCGGACCGGGAGCACTCTTGGCCCCACCGGTGCTCACGCCCTCAAGTCTGGTGGAGTGTTTCTTTCCGTCCGACGGCTCGCTCGAAGTCGTCGAGGAATCCACCGCGCTGCTGCACTGGCTGGTTGCATTCCGTCGACTCGGGCAGGACGCCAAGCGTTTGCTTGATCCCAACCCGGGTTCGATGTCCTCCGTGGATCTGCTCTCGGGAGTTCGTCGCTATCGGGAGCTGTGCGAGCAATTGGATGCGACCGGCATCGATCCTGCCGAGGTACCCAGCGCCTCCGAGGGAGTCGGTGCTCCGGAACGCTGGCGCGCACTCTCGGCTTTGCGCGCGAGCGCGCATCGAGAACTTGAAATGCATGGCTGGGTGGAACGCACCGCACTCCACCGATCGATGATCGATTCCGAACAACTGGATGAGGGGGCGCCTCAGAAACTCTTCGTCCTGGGAGTCACTGATCCGGGGCCACTGACGATGGGCGTGCTTCGTGTACTCGGGGACCGCGCTCATCTGCTGGTGGACGCTCCTCAATCACGAAGCAGCGACTTCGATGAGTTTGGTCGCCCGCTTCCGGAGATCTGGTGTGAATTGCCTTCACCTCTTCCGAAAGAGTCGATGCGACTGGTCGAACGGCCGGTGGATGCGGGGGAATCACTGCTCGAACTGCTTGAGCATTCGGCGGATTCCGATGGAACACTGCGGGGTGATCAACTCACCGTGGGTCTCTGTGACGAACGATATGGAGAGCTGCTGGAGCGGACCGGGCGTCGCAGTGGAGTGCCGCTTCGAGCATCCGTTGGCATCTCGTTGTCACGAAGCCAGCCGGTCAGGTTGCTTGCACTGTTGGGGCGATACCTCACGGAACCATCTCTCACGGAGTTTTCCGCTCTGCTTCGCCTCCCCATGTGGGAACAACTGCTTTCGAACCGGCTGGGCGATCTGCCGTCAAGGGATGCGCTTTTGACTCTGGACGCCTGGTCTCAGAAACGGGTGGGGGGGACTCTTGATGAGTTCACGACCAACCCCATGCCTGGTGGAGGGGATCCACCACCATCAATCCTGAGGCAATTGTTCGAGGAATCCGAGGTGCTTCTGCATCCACTCCGCACCGCCACCACTGTGTCCCACCAGGGAGAGGTTCTGCGTTCGGTCTTCGAGCAGTTCGACGGCTTGTCGTCGTACGCCGACGAACTCGAGGCTTTCTGGAAGCACGCTGAATCGATTTTTGAGGCACTGACCTCGGACCAGCGCGTCCCCGCGTTCGAACTGCCCGTCCTGCTCGAACTCATGCATCAGCAGTTGTCCAGACAGACTCAGGTGGGTCAGCCGATCAACCCCGGCCAGGCAGTCATCGAAATGGTCGGTTGGCTTGATGTCCGTCAGGATCCGGCCCAGCGCATCATCCTCGTCGGGTTCAACGAGGCTGGCGAGCTCGGCCCGCCCAGTGTGGATGCCTGGCTTCCCGATTCACTCCGGGAGCACCTGGGTCTGCCGTGCGAATCGTTTCGGAGAGCTCGAGATTCGCACGCAATCCATGCTCTCGCGGCTCGGACAAACCACCTCGACGTGATCGCCAGCCGATATGACCTTCGGGGTGAACCGGTGGTCCCCAGTCGCCTCTACCTCGGCCCTGGTGGTGAGGAGGGAGCACACCGAGTCCTGCGGACGATGGACACCCAGCCGTTCTCCCGACCCGCTCATCTCCTGACCGGCATGCCCCGACCGGCTGGTGTTGAGTCGTTTTCTGCGCCAGATCCTCCATCGGGACTCGAGATCGACACGCTTTCGGTGACTGAATTCGAATCCTGGATCCGATCGCCCCGACGTTTCTGGTTGGAGCGTCAATTGAGACTGAAGACCGTCGAGCCCGATCCTCTAGAGCTGGATCCGCGTTCCTTCGGCACCCTCGCTCACGAGGTGCTGGAATCCTTCGGTGAAAGCGAAGTGTGTGACGCCACGGACGCCTCGGTCATCGCGCAATTCCTCGAGCAACACCTTCGTGACCAGGTGCGCAAGGACTACGGTGAGCCGTGCTTGCCCACCATCGAACTTCAGACCCGGATGCTCCTGCGTAGATTCCGTCGGTTCGCTTTGGTTCAGGCGAGCATCGCCGCCGAAGGCTGGCGGTGCCACGCAGTCGAAAGCACCCTCACCGCGAGGCTTGATGTCCCTGACGGAGCACCGGTGAAGATCGTTGGTCGTGTCGATCGGATCGACCGCCATGAGGACGGTCGGTGGCGGGTCCTGGACTACAAGACATCCACCAATGCCGCCAACATCGGAAAGAAAAGAAACAGAAGCGGAGTCTGGAAGGACCTGCAACTTCCGTTGTACGACTACCTGATACGGCTCACCGAGGCACAGCCCGACGACCTGGTGGAGGTTGGCTACTTTGCCATCCCCAAGGAGCTTTCCAAACTCGAGATCAACACCGCGGACAAGTGGGACGCATCGGTCATGGCCAGTGGTGTCGATCGAGCCCGCGAGATCGTGCTTGAGATGCGGCAGGGTGAGTTCGATGCGCAGCAGGGCACCTCCGGCGGAAACCGGGAGCCAGATGGCATCGACCGCATCCTCCGATCAAGCGCTCTGGAATTCCGATTCGACGAGGAGGCAGACGAATGACCCTCCCTCCTCATGCTCGCGTCCTGGCCTCTGCCGGAACCGGCAAGACCCATCGACTGAGTTCCCGCTACCTGGATCTGGTACTTCGGGGGGCGGATCCACGCACTCTGCTGGCCACGACCTTCACTCGTGCCGCCGCTGCGGAAATTCGCCAGCGGGTCCTCGTGCGAGTGGCGAAGGCGGTGCTCGATGATGCGGATTCTCGCTTGCTGGCAACCGACCTGGGACTTGATCGGCTTGCGCCCGATGAATTGGAACGTGTTCTCGGAGAGCTGCTGCGACATCTCTCCGAGCTCCAGATCTGCACCATCGACAGCTTCGTGGCGCGATTGACCACCGTCGGATCTCAGGAACTCGGACTGGGAACCGCGGCGGAGCTCGTCTACGACGACCGTGAACGAGGACTTCAGGCACGCATTCTTCGTCGCATCTTCGACCGACTTGATTCCGAGGAAGCCCTCCGCACCTTTGCGGACTCGATCGAGGGACTCTCGAAGGGAAGTCCTGCGCAATCGATCACCGACACCCTCCAGGAGATCGTGGGTTTCGGCCTTCCGCCTTTTCATGAGACCCGCGGTCGCGTCGCACCGTGGCATTGGGCGGGTGAAGACGGACTTGAGACCGTCGATCTGACACCAATCGTGGGCGATTTGCGTACGGCCGCAGCAGGGCATTCCAAGTCGATCACCAGGGCCGTCGAAAT
>NHEC01000046.1 GCA_002171655.1 Planctomycetes bacterium TMED75 | reverse complement strand
GGCTTCATCACGAAGCTCGATCAGGATCTCCTCGCGCTCAGGATCCTGGAGAATCCGGATGTGCTGCTTGCGTGCCAGTTCCAGCACGGCCAGGAAGAGACCGATCATCTCGATGCGACGCTTTCCCTCGAGCGCGGCATGGAGCGAAAGACGTTTGTCCGGCCGACGCTGGAGACGATCGGAGAGATCCTCCTCGTGCAAGGCGATCGGAGTGTCGTCGTACTCGATCTCGTGGTCGCCCATCTTGCCGAAATCAACCGCCTCGACGATCCGCTGATACGCTTCGATCAGGTCTCCGAGGTGGGCGTCCTCGATCTCCAGCACTGCATCCTCACTCGAAGCAGCCAGCTCCGCATCATCCTGTTCCGAGACGCCGACCCGGACCTGATGCATCTGGGAATGTTCAAGGCGATGAACGTCCAGACGCTCGGAGGCGGCACGGTATCGCTGGTAGGCGAGCAGTTGCTGCACCAGCTCGAAACGGGGATCGATCGCGGAAAGATCCTCACCGATGTCTTCCGGGCCGTCTTCCTGACCCTCGGCGTTCGGGGGCTTGAGCGATCGGCTCTTGATCTCGATGAGGGTGGCGGCCATCACCAGAAATTCGCCGGCGACCTCGATGTCGATCTGGTCGATCTGCTTGAGGAAGTCGAAGTACTGCCCCGTGATCTCGACGATCGGGATGTCGTTGACATCGACCTCGGCTCTTCGAATCAGGAACAGCAGCAGGTCCAGGGGACCTTCGAAGTTCGACAGACGGACCTGGTAATCATCCTGAAGTGGCATCGATACAGAGTGTACCGCCAGTCCGGCGCGAGAACAGCCCTCCGGAGAAACTCATCACGTACGAGGGCTGGTTCCCGGTACACTGTGGGCATGGCTGATTCAGCGGATATTCAATCTCGCACTCGCGAGGAAGCGCGCTTCCTGATGGAGGTGCTTCGGGCGGAATCCGAGGGAGTCGCGAGAATCGCGGATTCCGTCACCGAGCGAATCAGCGACTGGACCGAAGCCCTGGATCTCCTCGAATCCTGTTCTGGCCACGCGGTAGTCTCCGGGATGGGCAAGTCCGGGCTGGTGGGCATGAAGCTTTCGGCGACCTTTTCGAGCCTCGGGCAACCCAGCAACTTCGTCCACCCCTCCGAAGCGGTCCACGGCGACCTGGGGCGACTGCGACGAGGCGACGTCGCGCTGCTGCTCTCGTACAGCGGAGAGACCGAGGAACTGGTGGCCCTGGCCCACATCCTCAAGGCCGACGAGGTCGATCTGATCGTGGTGAGTGGCGCTCCCGAATCGACCCTCGCCCGAGCGGCCCGGGTTCATCTGGATCTTGGATCGATCATCGAGGCCTGCCCGCTGAACCTGGCCCCCACCGCGTCCACCACCGCCATGATGGCGATCGGTGATGCGTTGGCACTCGCGCTGGCTCAACGACGGAACTTCACCGCAGACGATTTTCACCGCCACCATCCCGGCGGCATGCTCGGTGCTGGACTGAGACCGGTGGTGGACGTCCTGCGGTTTCGGGTCGATCGAAACCTGCCAGTGGTTCTCGACAGCACCTCGGTGCGAGGTGCACTGGCGGAAGCCGGTGGTACGCGAAGAGCCGGTGCAATCGTACTCGTCGATCAGGAAGGGCGACTCAGCGGCATCTTCACCGACGGAGATCTCCGCCGCCTCGTCAACAACAACCCAGACCTGCCCGCGGCGCTTGAAGAATCGATTTCGGACCACATGACCGGCAGTCCGCGGCACCTCTCCAAGGACGATTTGGTTCGCGATGCGGTCCGACTGGTGCGGGAGCTTCGGGTGGACGAACTTCCGGTCGTGGACGAACGCGGCGCGCCGCTGGGACTCATAGACATCCAGGACCTGATCGCCATGAAGGTGGTCAAGGAAACCGGGAGCGAGTGATACGACATGGAAACCTACCTCGATGAAATCGACGAGGAGATCATGGTCCTGGTGGCCGACGGCGGCCTGGACGCACGCAACGCCCGGGAGCTCGGGGAGAAGCTCGAGTCACTGGTGGATGCCGGCATGCGGGAGCTGATCGTCGATTGTTCGAAACTGACCTTCGTCTCGAGTGCCGGCCTGGGCACCCTGCTGAAGATCAACCGCAGCCTTGGAGCCAAGGGGGGGCGGGTGCATCTGGCCGGAGTCACCGGCCCGGTCGTCCAGATCCTTCGAATCGCCCGCCTGGATCGAGTGCTCAAGATCCACGAGGACGTTGGAAGAGCGAAACACGAACTGCGCCGGGACAGATGACTCGCGCACGCGAACTGAATCATGGCTCAATCCGAAGACAACCTTCAGACTGATGAGCGATTCGACCTGTGCGTGGTGGGCGCGGGAGTCGTTGGCCTGGCCACCGCCTGGGCGGCCACTCAACGCTGGCCGGGGGCCCGAATCCTCGTACTTGAAAAGGAAGACCGGGTGGCCTTCCATCAGACGGGGCGCAATTCGGGAGTGATTCATTCGGGTATCTACTACGAGCCGGGCTCGCTCAAGGCCCGGACCTGTCGGAGCGGCCGGGCCGCACTGGTCGAATTCTGTGCTGAACATGGGGTGCGTTACGAACTGTGCGGCAAGGTGGTGGTTGCGGTCGACGAATCGGAGCGGCCGGCGCTGGATCGAATCCACCAGCGGGCAATCGCGAATGGTGCTCGAGTTGAATTGCTCAACCGCCCACAGCTGCTCGAGATCGAACCTCATGCGGCAGGCGTGGCAGCGCTTCGAGTGCCCGAAACGGGAATCATCGACTACCGGGGACTCTGCGAAACCCTGGCCAGACTCCTCAGTGAGTCCGGTGGCCAGGTGCATCTGAACACCGCCGTCACCGGACGGGTACCAGAACCCGGTGGCCACGTGGTCGAAACCACTCGAGGCCGTTTCAGAACTCGGCGTCTGGTCAACTGCGCGGGCCTTCAGTCGGATCGAATGGCCAAGCGCTTTGGCACCACTCCACCAATGAAGATCGTTCCCTTTCGAGGTGAGTACTACGAGCTGACGGAGGCTGCCAGTCGCCTCTGCCGACACCTGATCTACCCGGTTCCCAACCCGTCTTTTCCGTTTCTTGGGGTGCATTTCACGCGAATGGTCTCGGGTGCGGTCGAATGCGGTCCCAACGCCGTTCTGGCCGGAGCGAGGGAGGGCTACCGAAAGACCTCGATCGATCTGCGCGATCTTGGCGAGGTCCTGGGGTATCCGGGATTCTGGCGGCTTGCTTCAAGGCACTGGAAGATGGGACTGGGCGAACTGTGGCGTTCCTGGTCCAAGGCCGCCTTCGTCACCGCACTCCAGCGACTGATTCCGGAACTTCGTTCGGAAGACCTGCGACCTGCTCCGGCGGGCATCCGAGCCCAGGCCCTCCGCCCAACCGGTGATCTGGTCGATGACTTCCTACTGGAGGGCACTCCGGACTTGCTCAACGTGCTCAATGCCCCCTCTCCGGCTGCCACCGCAAGCTTGAGCATCGCAACGGCAATCGTTGATCGACTGGATACCTGAGGAGCCAGGGGCCCAGGCCCCGCGCATCGAATGATGTGATCTTGCAGAATCCGAGGTATTTCTTCCGGCAGGGGTCCAACCACAAGCCTTAGTGGTCATCCCCTGATCGACACCCATGACATGGTGGTGGACTCAACCTCGTCCAATAAAAGGGGACATCAGGCAAGCAGGTGGGACTTGGACGGGATCAAGCATTCTGCGCAAGCAGGCCGATGCAAGGGACCGCAAGGGAGTGCATGATCAGGGCGGAGCCCGGACCACGCGATGAGGAGCAGACCTCATCAAATCACCGAGGACCACGGAGCTCGCACCATGATTGACAAGAACCGCCTGATCGAACTCATCCAGGAAACCAACCAGAGCAGTGACCGGGAGTGGCTGGAGCAGTTCAACCAGGAGGATCTGAGACTCTACCTCGATCACCTCGACATCACCCACGAACCCCGAGGCGGTGGAAGCAGTTGGACCCGACGGGGTGACACCCCCGCTGTGGTCTGGCGCAAGGCAGGGTGAGACAACGTACCGGCCGATGCCTGGGTGGATGAATCCAGGATGACGGCTTGCCGCCACCAGATGGAGTCGTGGAAGAAGGCCCGTACCGATCACTCGGTGCGGGCCTTTGATATTCACGTGGTCACTGTGTGCACTCGGATCCGCCGCGGGGTCAGGGCACGTACCGTCGGCGTTGATCAGCGGCGCGGTGCGTTGTCCATGAGGTCATCGAGCTTGCGTCGCAGCAACGCAACCCGCAGCAGACTGCGTACCCGCGTCAGCAGTTCCAGCTTGTTGACCGGCTTGGAGAGGAAGTCATCGGTACCGCTTTCAACCGCACGCTCGTAGTCCGCCACCTCATGAAGGGCGGTGACCATGATCACGACGATTTCGCGGGTTTCGGGGTTGGTCTTCAATTTCTGACAGACTTCGAATCCGGACATGCGGGGCATCATCACGTCGAGCAGCACCAGGTCCGGGGGATTCTGGTTGATGGCCTCGATTGCTTCAAGTCCATCTCGAGCGGTGGCGATCTCGACCGGAAGTGCTTCAAGATAGGCCTGAATCAGTTCGAGGTTCTGCTGGTTGTCATCGACCAGGAGAATCTTGGAACCGCTCAGATCCACGGGCGAATCGGCTGGTGAGGCGGAATGGGTCATCTGGGTTGGTTCCATCGATGAAGTGACTCGGTAGTGGCATTCAATCAGGACTGCCCCTGGTAGGGCGTGCGATCATGCTACCAGCCCGGAGGTCACTCGGGCGGGAGCAGAGCGTCGATCGCGTCCTCAAGCTGGTCCAGATACCCGGGTCCCGCACCACGGTGGGTCCAGGCTATCCGACCATCAGGCCCCACCACGACCGTGGTGGGCAGAGCAGTGATCCCCCACTGCGATGCGGCCACTCCGGGCGGGGCAAGCAGGACGGGCAGGTCGAAACCGATGGCCTCTTGAGCAGCGGCCACCACGTCCCGTCGTGCCTGGGGGTCGGTGGCACGTTCGGAAGTGTTCACGGTGAGTACCGTCACTGGAAGCTCCTGAGCCACGAGACCTCGAGCGAAGGCATCCAATTTGGGCAGTGCCGCACGACATGGCTGACACCAACTGGCCCAGAAATCAAGAACCAGAATCTGGCCTGCGTGCGCCGCAGGATCAAAGCGCCCGCCATCGAGCATCGGCAGATCCAAAGACGGAGCCAGCTGACCGGCGGCGGTCGGTTGCATGATGCCGGGAGCGAGCATCGCGAGGTGATCGACCCGCAGACGATCGTTCGATTCGAACGCCGTACCCCGCGCCGTGGTGGGTCGACTGGCGATCGTCCATTCGATCTGGGTACCGGGCTCCACCCAGCGACCGGATTCGAGAGCGAACTCAAGCCGACCGGGAAGGACGTCGAAAACGGTGGCTCGGGCATCGGGAGAGCGATACCCCACTTGCGAAACGGAGTCCGGAAGCACATGGACGTCAGCCAAAGCAGGATGCAGGGTTTGCAGCGGCTCCAGATCTCCCTGAGCACCGAGGAGAAGTTGCACCCAGAGGCTGGGGAGATCGGCAAAGAGTGCTCCAAGCAGTGCCCGGGCCCGACCTTCGTGGGCAATGCGGAGGACCGCATCGTCGTTGCGCTGATTGATGACCGTGAGGAAACGGTCATCGATGAAGACCGTGAGCTCCCGCACATCCAGACGGATCCGCCCGTCTTCAGAACGCTCCACATGGAGGACCACCGGAGTCCCGGTTTCAATGAGCTCTCCGTCCCGGACCGAAATGGTGATGGTTTCCTCGATGGCGATCGGAGCGCTCTTCTCGAGCAGATCGCGATGCGCGGAAAGTCGATCCTGCGGGGCGAAAAGACTCTGGATCAGCAGAATTGGAACAAGCAGGATGGTCTTCACGAAATGGGTTCCTCTGCTGGCGGCTGGAGCGCCTCATGGAGCTGTCGCACCGTATGAGTGAGGATCGGGTGAACGAGTCGGGGTGCGATCTCGACCAGGGGATCAAGTACGAATGCCCGCTCGTGGAGTCGGGGATGAGGCAGCTCGATCGCCTCGGTCTGCAGGATCAGATCTCCGTGCAGCAGAAGGTCGAGGTCCAGAGTGCGGGGACCGTTGCGAACGCCGTCTCCGCGCATGCGCCCGAAGGCCCGCTCAATCTCGTGCAGTCTTCGAAGCAGGACCAATGGTTCGAGGGTCGTCTCAAGGAGAATCGCCCCATTGAGAAAGGGTCCTTGTGCCGGCCCCCCCACCGGTGCGGTCTCGTACAGAGTGCTCTTTGCCAACAGGACCACGCCCGTGGTTTCGGCGAGAAGATCGATTCCCTGGGTGATCGTCGAAGCCCGATCACCCAGGTTTGATCCGACCGCAACGGCAGCGGTCCGTTGCATCAATCGACCTCCCAAAGCAGACGATCCTCGCACCCCAACAAATGCAGTCGCAGAATCTGAAGAGCCGCTTTCACCGTCCGATCGCGAACCTGATCCCGATTTCCGGGAAAACGAAACTGTCGTGCAATGACCAGCGGCTGCAGACCAGCGGTGTCGCAGAGGCCGATCCAGACGGTGCCCACCGGCTTCTCGGCGGTGCCACCACCCGGCCCGGCGATTCCAGTGGTGGCCAGCGAAAAGGTGGTGCCCAGTCTGCGGGCGGATTCCATCGCCATGACCAGGGCGACGTCCCGTGAGACCGCTCCAGATCGTTCGATCAGCTCCGATTGGACCCCGAGCAACGACTGCTTGAGTTCATTGCTGTAGGTCAGCATTCCGCCAACAAAGCAGCTGCTGGAACCGGAGACCGATGTGAGTGCGGCACCGATCAATCCACCGGTGCAGCTTTCGGCGGTGGCGATCGTAGCGCGTCGTTCAGTCAATTGAGAGACCACCACCGACGGGAGTGTCTGTTCCAGTCCGCCAAAGGCGAACGGACGCCATGCTTCAGTGACCTGCTCGGCCACCTGGGTTGCACCGGGACCATGGATGTCGGCGCGCACCACTGAATCGCTCACCTTGAAACAGACCACCGGAACCCGATCACGATCGGCGAGCGAACCCAGTCGGTCCGCAGCATCGGATTCAGCGATCCCGAAGGATTGCACACTGCAGGTCTCCCGCGGAACTCCTTCAAGCAGCGGGAGGACTTCCTGATCGAACATCGAATGCATCTCGTGGGGCGGCCCTGGCAGGGCAAGCACCACCGCGTTCTCCAGATCGACCTTGATGCCGGGCGCGGTCCCGTGGTGATTGGGCAGGCAGCTCCCGTTGGCGGGACGTTGCGCCTGCCTGAGGTTTCCCGGACCGAGGGTACGGCCCCGGGATGCAAAGCGTTCCTCAAGGATCCGACGCGCGGGCGCGTCTTCAACCAGCTCGCACCGACACGCATCGGCCAGGGCTTCCCGAGTCAGGTCGTCACTGGTGGGACCGAGCCCTCCGGTCACGATGAGCATGTCCGAAACATCCGCCATCCGTCGAACAGCCTCGGCAATCACCGGCAACTCGTCAGGAAGCACCAGGTGTTCGGTGTGCTGGCACCCTTGCGCAAGCAGTCGCTCCGACAGCCAGTGCCCGTGCGCATCGTTGGCACGACCATCAAGCAGTTCATCACCGATTGCCAGTGAGCTGACTCGCATCCGCCTGCCTTTCCCGGGACTTCGAAAGCTCGATGATCCGACGGTAGTTGGCGGCGAAGTAGGATCCCAGTTGCACGCGGAGGTACTGGGAGGGATCCGCCTGCTCCGGCCAGAGTTCGTCATCGGACCAGCCCTCGCGCAACCAACCGGCCTTCACCGTCTTGAGCATGTCCGGATCGGAAAGTGCGTAGCTGGTCCCATCGGGTCCCGGAACCGAGGGCAAGGCGTCGAAGAGCTCGAGCATCTGAGCCAGCTCCGGATCAGCCACGTCCTGTGCGGTGATGATTCCGCCGCCGGTCGGATAACCGGGGTGACTGATGATGGCCTCCCAGGCCCGCGTGAGCAGTTCCGAATCACGCATTGCCATTGAGTCGAAGAGCACCGGTATGAAGGTTCGAAACGCAGAATTGGCGAACTTCACCGGTTCCGCAATGGCGTAGGGATCGACTTGATCGATGAAACGATCGATCTTCGCGTACATGCTTTTACGCACCGGCATGCGACGCAGCTCAAACTCCGTAGGGCCCAAGCCGTCATCAACCGGATCGTTCACCCGAAACTGCCAGAGCGACTGACCCTGTGGACTGAGTACGAACTCGATGAATCGACGGGCCAATTCGGGATCCGGAGCATTGCGCAGAATCCCGATTGGATCCGGATCGATCACCGTTTGGCGGGGAGGATCGATGTACCCGATGCGATCGGGATCACCGGGTGCACGCTCCCCATGCGCAAGGTCACTGGTCTTCATGGCCTGAGCCTGGTAGCGACCGTAGAAATCGATGCAGATTCCCGCGGCGGCCTGCCCGGCGGAAACCATCAGCGGAGTCACGGGGGCACTGGGGGCGAAGGAGCGAGCGTTCGCGGCGGTACGCCGCAGAATCTGCCAACCATCGTTCCAACCCAGACGTGCCAGGATCGCTTCAAAGGCGGTCGTGACCGACCCTGACTGAAGTGGATTCACCAGCGAGACTTCATGGATCAATCGTGGGTCGGCGAGGTTGGCCCAGACCGTCGGGTCCGGCACTTCCAGTTGGGTGAGAACGTCACGGTTGTAGACGATGCCAAACCCACTGAGCGCCGCTCCGAACCAGAAGCCCTGATCACTGTAGAGAGGGATTCCGGCGATCTCGTGCACCGTGCCGTAGATTGAATCGAGGTACTCAACGGAGAATTCGGTGGGCTGGAGGATCGTTGCCGTTCGTTTTCCGCCCTGGGCATCGGTGACCGTGACCGGCTTTGACAACTGGGTGAATTCATAGCTGCCCCCTCCGAACATCAGATCTGCATCACCGCCCACCGAAGTGTTCTCGAGCAGTGCCGCCTCCCACTGAGCGCGCAGCATGCGCCGAATCTCGCTGGTGCCCCCGGGGGTGGACCAGGCCACGTAGACCCCTTCGCCGTAGCGTGCTTCGTGCCATCCCTGGAAGGCGCGACCGAATTCAGTTCGGATCTGTTCGTTGTGCGGAGAGATGATCACCAGCTGCCGCAGACCACGGCCGTCCTGAAGCGATTCCCGACTGAACAGCAGTGGTAGAAGAACCAGAGCCACGACGGTGAGGGGGATGAGCAGGCGGATAAACTTCACGAAGTTCCAACTCCTCGGGCCAGCAGGTCAGCAAATTCGACGGCAGCGGATTCCACGGCACTGCGCCAGTCACCCGTGTCGCCTTCGTAGGCGTAGATGACTGATCGGCTGGCGGTGACGATCGCTCCTCGTCCATCTGCGTTGAAACAGGCGAGCACATCATCGAGTCCACCGCCCTGGGCACCGAAACCGGGAACGAGGAAGATCTGCTGCGGCATCCGTTCGCGGAGTCGTGCGGCATCGGCGGACTTGGTCGCACCCACCACCGCACCCAGGGCGCTGTAGCCGTGAACACCGATGGAATCCGCACCCATGCGAGCCACCAGGTCCGCCACCGCTTCAGCGACCGTTCGACCGTCCTCCACTCGAAGGGATTGAATCTCGTCCCCGCCGGGATTGGAGGTCCGGACCAGTGCGAAGGCACCCAATCCCCCACCCGGACCCGAAGCGTCGATGAAGGGGGTGATTCCATCGACGCCGAGATAGGGATTCACTGTGACCCAGTCTGCGCGATCGAGGGCACTGGCCGCATAGTGGCTCGCGGAGATCCCGATGTCACCACGCTTGAAGTCTAAAATCACCTGGACCCCGGCCTCGGAAGCCCGGTGGCAGAGACGGTCGAGCAGACGAACTCCTTCAGAACCGTAGCGTTCAAAGCAGGCGGACTGGAACTTGCAGATCGGGACTCGACCGGCAATCGCGTCGATGACGCCTTCGCAGTACAGCCCGATTCCCGCAAGCGGATCTGCGGCGGCCTGAATGCAGGCTTCCGGCAGACGATCAAGCACGGGGTCGATCCCGACGCATGAGGGGGTCCCGAGTTGCTCGACGGCGTCCAGGAGTCGATCGGAAGGGTGGTTCATGTCCTTCAGTATACGTTCTCCCGAAGTGGCCGATCCAGCGACTACAATCAGAACAATGGACTTGAAACCATTGCATCTGGATCTGAAACGGGACCAAGGCCTGCGTGTGCAGTGGAATGATGGCCACGAAAGCTTCTACCCCGTTGCCCTGCTGAGAAAACTGTCGCCCAGCGCGGAGCAGCAGGCGCTTCGTGAGGAGATGGAAAGCAACCCCCTCACCGTGCTGCCCAATGCGCCGACGAACACCAAGACCCTGACCGCAGAAGATGCAGAATTGATCGGCAACTACGCGATCCGATTGCGGTTCTCTGATGGACACCGCACGGGGATCTTCAGTTGGACCTACCTCCGTTCGATCGACGCACAGCGGGAGATCGACGAGCAAAAGAAGGTCGACTGACGATGAGACTGCTTGCTCAAGGCACGAATGCAGCGGGATTGCATCCCGAAATCCCCCATCCGAGGCCCATGGTCTTTGAGTGGACAGTGGACGGTACGGATCTCAGTCAGACGGTCGCACACGTGAACAACGTGACCTACCTCCAGTGGGTTGATCAAGTCGCCGAACGCGCCGGCGAGGTACTGGGTCACACCCGGGCCCACCTGGCAGAGATCAACCGCATGTGGTTCGTTGCCCGGCATGAGATCGACTATCTGGCGGAGAGCTTCGAGGGCGATGTGGTTCAAGCTGCAACCTGGATCATCGATCGGCGTCGCAGCTCGTGCAGGCGGGCAACCATGATGTGGACCCGGCACGAATCGGAAGCGCGCACGATCGCGCGAGCGGTTTCCACCTGGACCTGGATCGACCTCGAAAGGCGACGCCCCGCACGGATGCCGGAGAACATCATCCGGTTGCTCGACCCCCTCGAATCGGTGCATTCCTCGAATGAGAGCTCATCATGAGCCTTCAGGTGCTGCTCATCGTCGATCGGGATCGTCTCCGAAACGAGTACGCACAACTCGGGCGGCTTTCGGTTGCTTTGACGGCAAGCGGGTGCCGGATCCAGGCCGCGACCCCCGCTCCCCCCTTTGGCGACGATCATCCTGCAGACCGACCCATCGGCCTGGGTCAGCCGATTCAGTACGAGGACCGTGTGGCTCCCTGGTTGCGCCAGCCCCGGGTGGAGCGAATGCGCGAACAGTTGGAGCGTCAACCGATCGATCTGATCTGGGCGGCAGGCCGAGAAACCTGGCCGATCGCCGCCGCACTCTCGAGAATGCTTGAACGCCCCATCGCCGTGGAGATCGACGGCTATGCCGAAGCGCGGGCACTGCGAAGAAGTCGCCAGATCCGCACTCTGGTCTCCGGCATCATCACACCCAGTGATCCATTGCAGGCGTACGTACGTCGTAAGTTTTCGCAGGCGGATGTGGCCAGGATTCTTCCGGGAATTGCCGTTGGTGCACTCGATCGCAAGCTCCGACGCACACCGGAGACCAACGGGCCGCTGGGCCTTTCGATCCTGGGCTCCGGTCGATCACGGACCAATGACCGCGCAGTGCTCGAGTCGCTTGCACGACTGCGTGAGACCGGATGTGATTTTCGATGCGTCATGGAACTGGGTGGGAAAGCAATGGATGCCACCTGGCGTTTGGTTCGCAAACTCCAACTCAGCGACGTGTGCACCGCGATTCAGGACCCTTCTCGAGTGGCCAGGCTGCTGGCAGCGGGCGATGTTCTGATTCGCGCGTCGGTAGAGAATCGAATTCGCCCGATCGTCCTGGAAGCGATGGCGGAGGGCACCCCCGTGCTGACTGCTCCCGAACCGTGGCTGGACCACCTCAATGAGGAAGACGGAGCGACCATCGTTGAGAAACCAACCACCGCCGCCTGGACCGAGGCCCTCCAGCGGATCCTCAGCGACGATGAGTACCGTACCCGCCAGGGAGAACGGGCCAGGAACAGCGTGGTCACCCACAATCGGTCCAGCGACCGAGCCAATTCGGTACTGATGCTCTTCGAACAGATCGTCGGTCGAGATTCTCTACCGATTTCTCCTTGAGCACCCCCCATCAAGGACTTAGGAGGGGGTACAGGGGGGTAAATTCGATCAAAAACGAAAAAAAAAGCCCAGATTATGTTTTTCCTGCGAAAGGTTAAACGATCGAGTACCCTTTTCATTGTGAAGTCGCCCCATCTGTGGGGATTCATTCGAGTTCCGGGATCATCCAGAGACGCCGCGCGTAGTACGTGAACGAAGCGATCTGGTGAATACCCTGTGAATTTGAACGGATCCCGCTGGAGACGCAGGTTCTTGGCGGAATGGACATCTTTCTCCCCTCCGCCCCGTTGAAGCAGCAATGCTTCAACGGGGTTTTT
>NHEC01000045.1 GCA_002171655.1 Planctomycetes bacterium TMED75 | reverse complement strand
GCTGCATCGCAGCGACCCCTGTGGCCATGAATCTCTGTCCTGGTGCCTTGAGTCGGATGATCGAGACGCAGTGTTGGGAGGGAGCTCCCTACACGCCTTGATCAGTCCTTCTGGGCATCAAGAATTGATTTCCTCAATTCCTGGGCGACGTTTTTCACATCTTGCATCGCCTTCCGGACTCTGGTGCCGGCGGCTTTGTTGCCTCCGGCAGCTTTAAGGACGTCTGCCTCGCACTCGGCAAGGACTCGCTTCAGATTTTCGTAGTGCTGTGTGACCATGATGGCTGGACCTCTGGCTGCGGGAGGCCGTCCCAGAGGCCTCCGCGGGTTTCCAATATGAACAACGTATCGGGAGTTCTGGCCGATTGTCACCATGAAAACCCGGCTGAACCGTCAAAAACGCGGATATTGCTTGGATAAAGCCAGAAAAGAGGGGTTCTAAGTCCTATAATCTTAAGCATTTACACTCGAGGGCTCTGGCTCGCATGTTTTCTGCGCTTTGGGGCATGCTTTACACGTTCAGTTCCGCCGCCGAGGGAAACGATGCTTCGTACCGACCTCGAATTGGCGCCACCACGTCGTCGATGAATCGATCGACTTGCTGCGGGGCTCGACCCACAAACCGAATCTGATCACTGAAACTCGCCATGTCGACCCCCTTGAACAGCGGTTCTGCGGCCAATCGTTCCAGAAGGTCGTTGGTGGTGGCACCCCCCATGAGGTCCTCGCCCACCGCTCTCGAGTGGGTCCGGATCAGTTCGTGGGCGTCCTGGCGGTCGGCCCCCAGGTTGGCGGCAGCAAGCATCAAGTCCTCGGTCGCCATGAAGGGGAGTTCTCGTTGGAGGTTGGCGTGGATGATCGCCTCGTTGACCACCAGGCCATTGGTGACGTTGCCCATGATGTCCAGCGCGTTGTCCAGGGCCAGGAAGCTCTCTGGAAGGCTGAGCCTGCGGTTGGAAGAGTCGTCGAGGGTGCGTTCCATCCACTGGGTGGAGGCGGTGTCCACGCCATTCTGCCAGAGGGAGATCACGAATCGGGCCAGGCCGGTCGCTCGTTCGCAGCGCATGGGGTTGCGTTTGTAGGCCATGGCACTGGAGCCGATCTGGGTTCGCTCGATTGGTTCCTGCAGTTCCTTGAGGTTCGCCAGCAGTCGTATGTCGTTGCAGGTCTTGTGCACGGCTGCCGCCGCCGTCGACAACGCGGAAAGAAGTTGGACGTCGACGAGCCGCGGGTAGGTCTGTCCACTCACCGCCCAGCAGTCCTCGGGGGCCCAGCCAAGCTTCTCCGCCACCCGACGCTCCAGTTCGTCAACCTTCTTGGCATCACCGTCGAAGAGCCCCAGGAACGAGGCCTGGGTCCCAGTTGCGCCACGCATCCCTCGAAGGCGCATGCCGGCGAGTCGACCCTCGATTTCCTGGAGGGCGATCGAGAAGTCCTGGGCCCACATCACCGCTCGGCGGCCCACCGTCGTGGGCTGTGCCGGCTGGTAGTGGGTGAACCCGAGTGTTGGGAGTGCTCGCCAGGTCGTCGCGAATGCCCCGAGCTGGTGAATGACCAGGGCCAGCTTCCTGGAGATCAGTTCGAGGGCTTCCCGGAAGATGATCAGATCGGCGTTGCAGACCACGTCCTGCGAGGTCGCACCGAGGTGGATGATCCCCCGTGCATCCGGAGCTTTCTCCCCGTAGGTGTGGACATGGGCCATCA
The DNA here is from genome assembly GCA_002171655.1 of Planctomycetes bacterium TMED75. Lineage (GTDB taxonomy): Bacteria > Planctomycetota > Phycisphaerae > Phycisphaerales > SM1A02 > UBA8087. The sequence goes on along the minus strand of NHEC01000045.1, from coordinate 19,863 downwards.
CGTCGTGGCGCAGGGTTTTCTCGTGGGCCGCTGCGGCGTCGAAGTCGATGTCGTGGAGTCCTTCGCGCAACTGCTCCAGCTGCTTCTCATCGATCCCGAGGCCGAGTTCGTGCTCGCTCTCGGCAAGTGCCAGCCAGATCCTCCTCCACGTGGTGATCCGGGTCCGTGGGGAGAAGATTCTCGCCATATCCCCGGTCGCGCTGCGACTGGTCAGTGGCGATTGGTAGATGTCGTGTTGGGACTCGATGACGTGTCTCCCGAGTTGAATTCGGGCTGCATGGTATCGACCGGCAAGCGTCTTGGTTCGATTTCACCCAAGGCTCTTCGCAGGTTGGTGCACTGTTTTTTTCAGCCGCTGTAGATCACTTGTCGTCTCTGGCCGGCTCCGACGAACTGCAGGCCTGGTCTCGGATCCATTCGTAGGTCTTTCTGATGCCAACGGCGATTTTGACCTGCGGCTCCCACCCCAGTGCCTTCTCAGCCGCATCGTGGTCCAGGTCATGATGGGGGAAGACCGCACCGTCATCCGAAACGCAGCGACGCTGGAAGCGAACTCCATCGATTTCCTCGATGCGATCGACGAGTTGGTTGATCGTGGTGCTCTCGCGGCAGCTGATCATCACGGGATCCGGTGTCTCGAGCCGCATGACCCGCTCGATGCCCTCCACCGCATCGGTGATGAAGGTGAAGGCCCGACGCTGGGTACCATCCCCCCAGATCTCGATTTCATGATCACCCCGTTCGATCGCCTCAAGCGCTTTTCGGCACATGGCCGAGGTCACCCCTTCGGTGGATCCGCCAAAAGTGCGTCCGGGGCCGTAGACGTGGTTGAGGCGTTCAGGGCTTGGAATTCGGACCCTCCGGTGACCGCAGCAAGATGGTAGACCTCGTCCATGTCCCGGCAGACGTTTCGGCACGCTTCGGGATCAACCAGCTCGGCGACGACATGATCCGCACCGTCCTGCATCAATTCCGATCCTGGCGCGGTCCGATGGACCGCACGGACCTGGTGTCCGCTGCGTACCAGTCGCCCGACGAGGTGGCGTCCGATGAATCCCGATGCACCGGTGACGGCGATCCTCATGAGATGGCTCCAGCGGTCATGAAAGAAATTGACGGGATGTCGGTTCGTTTCGGCCGGGTTGCGTGGTGGCGGCTGCGGGCTTCCCCGGTTCGCTCAGAGGAATCGTCAACCATCTTCTGTTCGGTAGAGATCATCGGCTTGCGCTCCCGTTGCGAAGCCGGGCGGGCAGGTCCTCCGATGTGAACCGTCGTCTTCCTGACAAGGCTTCAACCGCTCCCTCGAATCCACCAAAGGAGTCCGGTGGGGGGGTGCTTTGCGTTTTCGAACGATCGAATGCCCGGAGGATCGCCCGAGCGACCGAGCGGTGGGATCCCGGGTCGACCAGTTCGCCGCCAGCGCCAGGCGTAAACCAAGCAGCTGAGACGTTGATCGCGGCAACGATGACCGGTCGACCGAAGTGCAGCGCGATGTCCGCGATCGAACTCATGCCCTCCACCCGGTCGCGGACCGCCCAGACGGCCGACCCTTCCGAGGCGATGCCGAGCAACTCAGGGTGCGAGAGCACCCTTGAGAGCCGAAATACACCATTCCCTTGCTCAGTTGCCGTGGCATCGTTGTCGATCTTCTTCGTATCAATGGAAGCGCCGAGCACTGCAAGGCTCGCATTCGGCACGCGCCGGCGGACCTCCGACCATGCCTTCTGAAGTACCGACCTGCCCTTGCTGTCGCCATTCCCGATCGAGCCGATGATCACGAGCATCGGTCCTTCGGTCGGGAGTCCCAGGGCGTGACGTGCAGAGGGGGTCGGCTCGTATCCCTCGGTGTTCAGGGTGCCGATCGGCAGCAGGCGCGGATCCAAGGACCCGAAACGGCGCATGAATCTCCGCTTTCCGGGCCCCAGCAATTCGTGTGGATCGATGACAAATGTCTGATTTGCCGGGATCGACTTCAGGATGTGTTCGCGTTGTCTGATTCCTTTGATCTGCCGAAGCCCCGTACGGCCGCGACGGAGCATCGTCCACGGTGGGACGAGCCGTACTTCCGAACCTGGTTGATGCATGATGATGTCGAGACGTACATCTGATGAAGGGGTGGGGACGTACCCGGCCTTGATGATCAGATCGACGGTCGGCACGATGAGCCGATCACCCGGGCTCGTCTCTCGTTGGTTGGTGTACCAGTCGGAGGCAATCCGCCCTGCATCAGGGGTGTAGTGTTCACCCTCAAGTCCCGCGGATCGGATCTCGACGCCCGCCTCCCGCGCGAGGTCGATATTCGGTTTCATGATCGTACTTTCGAGTATCGAATCCGCGAGGTACAGCACCGTCGATTCTCCGTTCGCACGCGTGAGTCTGGAGATCCACAATGCGAATGCGGGACAGTGTCCGACCATTATCGGTTCATAAATGAAGGTCGTCATGTGGTTCGATCTCCAGCGGAGCGGAATGGTCGCGATGAATAGATCTTTTTCGAAGACACATCTCGACCCGACGTGGAGATCGCCACCGATTTCCTGCGTAAGCTTTGCTCAGCACGGGTCAATAGCAATGTGAAATCAGTTGATAACGCAATTAAACCAGAGCACTTCCACTGCGGTCTCTCGTGAAGTGTGGAGGGTGTGGTTTGAGCGGATTACTTTTCGGACTTTCGGTTTCGACGATGAAGAGACGGAACTGATTCGAACAAGCTTGCCGCTTACCCGTCGCGCGGAGTCCGATCGGCCCCGAAGAGTTTCGGCTCCGTGCCGTCAAGAATCCGCTTCAGGTTGCTTCGGTGTCTCCAAACCACCATGAAGGCGATCACCAGGCCGGTGATCGTTTGCGGAAGCACCGAGCCTGACTGGGCCTGCGCGGATTCCCCTGCCAGACCGAGAATCAAGGTCATCGCCGGAATGGCGATGGCCGCGGCCATGCTCGCCAGGGACATGATTCTCAGACTCAGGATCATCAGGATGAAGACGCCTGCCGCAACCAGTACGGGAATCGTCATCAGCGGCCACATTGCAAGCAGGGCACCGCAGGCGGTTGCCACTCCCTTGCCCCCCTTGAAGTTCAGAAAGGGAGAGAACACATGGCCGAGAATCGCGGCGACCCCCACGGCAAGCCAGCCCGAAGCCTCCGATGGCGCCAACGCACTGACTGGTTCACCAAGTGTCTTCGCCAGCAGGCCGGCAAGGAGCACGGGGGTGGCACCCTTAGCGGCATCGAGCACGAAGCAGAGAATGCCCCACCGCCGTCCCAGGGCTCTTCCCACGTTGGTGGCACCGGTGTTGCCCGAACCGACCGTCCTCAGGTCGATTTTCTTGAGCTTCGCCAGCAGCACGCCGAATGGGATCGAGCCGAATACGAACGCGATCAGGCACCAGAGCAACCAACCAGTCGGAGTCATCAGTGTGCGCCTTCTTCAAGGAGTGTTCGAGCGGCGTGCAGCACGTCACCGATCGAGATTCGTCCGATTCGACAGGCCTTCGGGTGGTCGTCGGCCAGATGTTCCTCGGTCAGAAACGGTTCAGCCACCAGGTGTCGTTCGCGTATGTTCGGAAGCATCGTGAAGCGTCGATCGGTCGGTCCGAAGAGGACCACCGAAGGCGTGCCGAGTCCGGCCGCGAGATGTCTGGGTCCGGTGTCGTTGGTGATGAGGAGCTTCGACCTGCTGATCACTGATTTCAGTGCTGCGATCGAGCCGCCTCGTGCTGGAAGGTCGATCAGTCCTGGCCGCGCGGATTCGACGACTCTCGTGATCAGTTCGGCTTCGGCGGGTGAGCCGTTCACGAGAATCGTGAGATCATGGGTCGAGCGAAGATCGTCCGCGACGGCGGCGAACGACTCCGCGGGCCAGCGCTTGTCCTCTCGATTGGCCCCCGGATTCAGAACGATGAACGGTCCATCGAGTCCTTCGAGCAGGTGATCTCCCGCCGCACGTTGCTCCTCGCTGAGTCCCAGACGGGGAGTCCGGTCCCGGACTTCAATCTGGAAGGACTTCTCGACCAGCCGTGCATAATCGTCCAGGGTGGTGGTGGGGGTGGACGTTCTTCGCTTCGCCTCGATCGAATCGGTCAGCAGCCAGCCTCGGCCCTGCGTGGCGTAACCGATTCGAGTCTCGCTGCCGGTCATTCGCGCGAACAGTGCCGACCGGGGACTGTTGGGGAAGAGCAGAACGGTATCCGGTTCGAGTCTTGCGACTCTTCTTCCATCCTTGAATGGGCCGAAAATCCCTCGAAAGCCTGCGCCTTCGATGGCATCCACGAAGGGGGCGCCTTCAAGGATTGGTTGCAGGCCGGGGCGCATCGTTGCGGTGATTCGCATTTCCGGATGCGACTCCCTGAGTGCGCGCAGTGCGGGCGTCGCCATCACAATGTCCCCGATCCACGAGGGCATCACGACCAGCAGGTGTTCTGGTGGTTGGTTCATGCGATGCTCCACAGAGCGCAGCCGAACTTCTTCTGGTGCCAGTCATCAGTGACCCGGCGAAGTTCTGCGGCCAATGCGGTGGCCTCCAGCTGTGAACCATCGACTTCCAGTTCGATCGACTGGTCGTTGACCGCGGTGATCCGAACTCCGACTCCGGTGCGTTCACCGATCGCCTCGGCAGTCGAGCGTACGATCCCACGAACCAAATCGTCTGCCAGGGCGGCTTCCTGCACCGAACTCAGTCGTACCGCCGCACTCATCGCTCCGCCTCTCGTTCGAGGACCAGCTCGACGGCTTGGGTGAAGGTCTCCACTCGAACGACTCGTGCATCAATCGGCTCATCATGATCGCCGAGGAGAATCGCTCGGCAGCCGGCGGCCAGGCCGGCCTCCGCATCTCTCGGCTGATCCCCGATCATCCAGCTGGCCTCGAGGGTGATGTGCTCGCGTTCGGCAGCTTCCAGCAGCATCCCGGGAGCTGGTTTTCGCCAGGGGTGTTCCCTGGTGTACTTCGAGACCGTTCCCTTCGGATGGAACGGGCAGTAGTAGAAGGAGAGTGCGGGTGGGGGGCCAAGCAGGCTCTGGACGCGCTGATGCACGGCATCAACGTCGGCTTCCGCATACCGGCCACGCGCGACTCCGCCCTGATTGGTGATCACGACCAGCCGGTAGCCCGCCTGATCCAAGCGTCGGAGTCCCTCTGCAACCCCTTCGAGGAGAACCACGGCGTCGGGATCGCCGAGATCGCCGTCGTTGGCGATCAGAGTGTTGTCACGATCCAGGAAGACGGCTGGCTGCATGCTGTTGGAGAGAATACCCGGCCCGAGCCCGCTGCTGTGCATCCACGCTGATAGGATTCCCCATCGACCGATTCCGTCCCATTTGGAGTACCCATGAAGACCACCACGCTCTCCCAACGTGGACTCGAGGCACCCACCTCTCCGATTCGTGCTTTGGAAGCCACCTCCCGTGAAGCAAGCGACTCGGGCAAGACCGTGCACTTCCTCAACATCGGTCAGCCGGACATCGCCACGCCTCCGGCGATGATCGAGGCCTATCGCTCCTTCGACGAGACGGTCCTCGCCTATTCCCCGAGTGATGGTGTGCCGGCCTATCGTCAGGCACTTGCCGAGACCTACTACAGTCGGGTGGTGGGCGAGCTTCCGCTCATCACCGCCGAGGACATCGTGGTCACGGTGGGCGGTTCCGAAGCACTGCTCTTCGCAATGGCCTCGGTCACCGATCCCGGGGACGAGATTCTGGTGTGTGAGCCTTATTACACGAACTATTCGGGGTATTCCCACCTGCTCGGGATCACCACCGCCGCAGTCACCACCCACGCACGAGAGGGCTTCGCGATCGATCCCGCACGGGTTGAGGCGGCGATCACCGAGCGCACTCGGGCACTGGTTCTGCCGACTCCCGGAAATCCCACCGGCGTGGTGGCCTCATTCACCGAACTGGTCGAGCTGGTGGAGATCTGTCGTCGACACGGTCTCTTCTTCATCTGCGACGAGGTCTATCGTGAATTCGTCTACGACCAGCCGGAAGGCACGCTCGCCCCGTCTCTCCTGGCCGTACCCGGTGCTGAGCAACTGGGAATCGTGATCGATTCGGTTTCCAAGCGCTACAGTGCCTGTGGAGCGCGTCTGGGTTGCCTGATAACGCGCAATCCCGAGATTCGACGGGCCGCGCTCCACTTCGGGCAGGCGAGACTTTCCCCCGCCACCGTCGCCCAACGTGCGGGGATGGCGGCCCTCGAAACCCCGGCGTCCTATTTCTCCGAGGTCCTGGCGGAATATCAGGCACGACGTGATCTGCTGGTCCAGGGGCTTTCCTCGATTGGAATTCACGTCACCGTCCCGAAGGGTGCGTTCTACATCGCGGTCCCCCTGCCGGTCGAAGATGCCGAGGACTTCGCCACCTGGTTGGTGCGTGATTTCGATTTGGATGGTGAGACGGTGTGCATGGCACCATTGGCAGGCTTCTACAGTACCCCGGGACTCGGTCGAAACGAAGTGCGGCTGGCGTACGTACTCGATCAGCAACGCCTCGCTCGATGCGTCAAGATCATCGCCGCAGGACTCGAGCGCTACATGAACCCGGAGTGAAGAACCTGATGACACAGTTACCAACATCAACCGGAACACTCGGGATCCTCGTGGGTGGAGGTCCGGCCCCCGGGATCAATGCGGTGATTGCCGCAGCCACCATTCGCGCTCGGCTTTCCGGAGCGGAGGTCGTCGGGATCACGAATGGTTTCCAACGGCTGTTGTCCAAGGACCCGGAGACTGAAGGAGCCTTCAGGCCTTTGGAGATCTCCGACGTTTCTCGAATTCATTTCCGAGGCGGTTCGGCGCTCGGGACCTCCCGGGCAAACCCCACTCGAACCGAAGGCGACCTTGATCGAGTCCTTGGGGCACTCGCCGACCGGGGAATCGAGAAGCTCATCACAATCGGGGGAGACGACACGGCCTTCAGTTGTTCCAAGCTGTCGGAGCGAGCAGGCGATCGTTTGTCCGTCGCCCACGTACCCAAGACGATCGACAACGATCTGGACCTCCCTCCAGCGGTGGACACCTTCGGGTACCAGACGGCCCGCTCGGTCGGAGTCGAGATTGTTCAGAACCTGATGGTCGATGCGAAGACCACCGGCCGCTGGTACGTGGTGATCGCAATGGGGCGCAAGGCCGGTCACCTTGGTCTGGGCATCGGAAAGTCGGCCGGAGCCACCATGACAATCATTCCCGAGGAGTTTCGCGAAGGAGCGCTCACTCTTTCGCGGGTGGTCGACACGATCGTCGGGGGGATCATCAAGCGGCAATCGGAAGGCCGGCGTGATGGAGTTGCGGTGGTTGCCGAAGGCGTGGCGTTGGGAGTCGAACCAGAAGAGCTCGAGGCGCTGGGTCCCGCGGAGCGGGATGCTCATGGACACGTTCGTCTGGCGGAGGTCGACATCGGCATTCTGATCAAGAAGAAAGTCCGCGCTCGACTGGAATCTCTCGGCATCGATACCACGGTGGTCTCCAAGAACCTCGGGTACGAACTGAGGTGTGCGGACCCCGTGCCCTTCGACATGGAGTACTGCAGGGACCTCGGGTACTGCGCGGCTAAGTTCCTGCTTGAAGGTGGATCCGGTTCGCTGATGTCCATGCAGGCCGGGCGTTTCGTTCCGGTGCGTCTGAGTGATCTGCTCGATCCTCAGACCGGACGGATGCAGGTCCGAATGGTCGACGTTGAAAGCACTCGGTACGCGATTGCCCGGCGTTACATGATTCGATTGCGCAAGGATGACCTTGAGGATCCCCGGGAATTGGCGGTTCTGGCCTCGGCCTGCAATCTGTCGACTACGGACTTCGTCGAGCAATTCAATTACCTTGTCGAAGACGAGCTTCCTCCCCTGGTTCTCATCTGAGGCCGTACCATTACCGAGATCATGCAGATGGAACACAAAGAACAGATTCAAAATGAGAGTGACCTGGTCGCCGCCCGACGGACCAAGCTTGCGTGGATGCGCGAGGAGCTCGGCATCAACCCGTTTGGTTCACGTGTCGACGGGATCGTTGCGCTCTCCCGGGCACGTGCCACCTTCGATATGGCAGCGGATGACGCCCATGCCGAATCAGTAGCTGCGCGAAAGGAAGACGAATCGGTGGAACTGGTGGACGATCGCCCCCGGGTGCTCGTTGCCGGCCGCATCGTCCAGCATCGTGATGTCGGCAAGCTCGTCTTCATGGTGGTGCGCGACGATACCGACGACCTTCAGCTGAGTATCTCCAAGGCATCGTTGAGTCCTGAGTCATTCAAGCTGGCAAAGAAGGTCGACTACGGTGACATCGTGGTCGCCGAAGGTCGCATGGGACGCACCAAGCGCGGTGAGATCTGTGTCTGGGTCGATCGTTTCGAGATCCACGTCAAGAGCCTCGCTCCACCGCCCGGCAAGCACCACGGTCTTTCTGATGCGGAGTCTCGCTATCGCCGTCGCTACGTCGACATGTATGCGAATCCCGAGACCGTCAAGGTCTTCAAGGCGCGTTCTCGGATTGTCTCGCGCATTCGCTCCTTCATGGATGGTCGTGACTTTCTTGAAGTCGAGACTCCGATGATGCAACCAATCGCAGGAGGTGCCGCAGCGCGTCCGTTTCGCACCCACCTCAATGCGCTGGACATTCCACTCTTCATGCGCATCGCTCCGGAGCTCTATCTCAAGCGTCTGCTGGTCGGCGGGCTGCCCCGGGTCTATGAGATCAACCGAAACTTTCGCAACGAAGGCATCGATCGTTCGCACAATCCCGAGTTCACCTCGATCGAGGTCTACCAGGCATTCGGCAACTACGAAACGATCATGGAACTCACCGAATCGCTGATCCATGAGCTCGCCCGGGCTCGTCGCGCAGACTTGCTTGCGGAGGGCGCCGAGGGTTCCTTTGGTACCGAAGAGGCTCCGGTGCTTCCCTTCGGTGAGTTGGCGATCGATTACGCTCGTCCGTTCCACCGTGTGACCTACCACGAGCTTTTCGAGCAGGCGCTCGGGTTTCCCGCTTCTGATCTCTCTCAGGTTCGTGCCAAGGCACTGGAGATGGGCTGCGAGAACGTGGATGCCCTCGATGAATCCTTCCTGGTCAACGAAGTCTTCGAGGAATTCGCCGAACCGACCATTGATCCCGAGCGACCGACCTTCGTTCTGGACTGGCCGAGTGTGATTTCACCCCTCACCCGTCCCCACGCCGACCACCCCGAACTCGCCGAGCGTGTCGATATCTTCATCGGTGGAATGGAAATCGGGCCTGCCTACACCGAGCTCAACGATCCCGACATCCAGTTGACCAAATTCACCGAACAGATCGGTGGACTTGATGACGAGGAGTCGACATTCCGGTCAATGGACGATGACTTCATCGATGCACTGCGGGTCGGCATGCCACCTGCGGGCGGCCTGGGGCTGGGAATTGATCGCATCGTGATCCTTCTCACCAACAGCCCTTCGATCAGGGACGTGATTCTCTTTCCTTTGATGCGACCATTGGATGCCGAGTCCTCTCCCGCCGAGGCGGATGAGTGAATCGGGGGGGGTCGCTCGCGCTGGCGATTCTGTGGGCGACCTTCGTTCGTACCGGTTTCACTCAGCCAGCGGATTCAGAACACTGGTATGAGTATTCGATTGATGGTGTGGGGTGCGGGTATCTGCATCGTGTGCATTCGTTCGGTGAGGATGTCGTTCGAACGCAGACCGAGGAGCAACTTCGAATCAGGCGCAACGGAGTCTCTGTTCAGCTGCGGACCTCTCGCCGTTTCGAGGAGACCGAGGGTGGGGTTGCGCTCAAGGCGTCCAGCACCCAGGTGGGAGACGGGGCCACTCGTTCCACGATCCTGCGGTTCGTCGAGGGGACCATCCTGATCACGACCAACCGGTTTGAAGGGGAATCGACCCAAACCGTAGGATCCGATCCCGGAGGCTGGCTCACGCCTTGTGCGGTGCGCCGTCTGGTGCGGGATCGATTGTCTTCCGGATCAGATTGGATTGAATACCAGCGGCTCAGGCTCTCGGGTACTCCCGGAACCCTGCAGCAGATCCGGATGGAACGTCTGCTCGATCCGCCCCGCACGAGCACCCAAAGTGGTGCCGACATCAGTTGCTGGCGAGTGCATCGAGAAGGTGAGTCACTTGAACTTCTGGAGTGGCGCGATGACCAGGGCCTGCTCTTGGAATCCGAGCTGGACACTGGCCTGGGTCCGATACGGTGCAGGTTAGTCGAGCGGAAACAAGCAATTTCCGCCGCCGACGAACCCGGGCCGGAATTGATGCGATCAACTCTGCTGGAGGTTCGCATGATGCCTTCCGCCAGTGACCGGATCGTCACGGCCGGGTACCACGTGCGATTCAAGGGACCTTCGGATCGGCTCGAAGCACTTCCCCTGGTCGCCGGTGCACAGCGAGTTCGCAGACTCGGTCAACAGGTCTTTGAATTTGAAATTGACGCATCGCGAGGTTCACCCGCCACGCCCGATGAACTGGTCGACCCCGTCTACCGAACACCTTCCCTGGCCCTGGATTCCGCCGACCCCGCGATCATTGAGTTCACGTCACGGGCTCTGGAATCCGCACCTGAAGGCACTCTGGATCGCGCGGAGCGACTGCGTACCTCCGTCGATCGACACCTCCAGCACAAGTCACTCTCGAGTGCCTTAGCCAGTGCCAGCGAGGTGGTGCGCAGTCGGTCCGGTGACTGTACCGAGCATGCGATGCTGCTTGCGGCGGCCTTTCGGGCTGCGGGAATTCCCTCCCGGGTGGCGATCGGTTTGGTGCACACCGAGTTGGGTGGGGGAGAGCCGCCGGCCTTCGTCTGGCACATGTGGACTCAGGGACTGATCGGGGATCAGTGGTACGATTTCGATTCGACTCGCCGACATCGTTTCGATGGCGGCCATCTGCTGATGGGTTTGGACGCGCTTTCCAACGACGCTGCTGGGCCGAACATGGCAACTCTGCTGGGTCTGGTCGGCCGACTCCGAGTCGAGGTTGTCATGATCGATGGAGTGGCACTCGAGACTTCTAAGGAGTCTTCATGAACAACTGCAATGAGCACCAGGAAGAAGCAGGCCGTCCGAAGATGCCCGTCCGCGACCCCCGGGGCCACAAGGGAACATTCGGCACCGTCGGGGTGATCGGTGGTCAATGTGGAGCGGAACTCATGATCGGCGGTCCGGCTTTTTCGGCGACGGCCGCACTTCGATCGGGGTGTGGCTTGGCGATGGTGGTGGCTCCTCGACCGGTCTTGCCCGCGATTCTGACCGTGGTACCCGAGGCGACCGGATTGCCCATCGAGGTCCGTGAGGATGGCTCGCTTGATGCCTCTCAGGCGGCTGAAATCATCGATTCCGGGTTGGCCAACGCACGAGTCATTGCGATTGGGCCGGGCTTCGGTCAGGGTGAATCGCAGCGACAGATTCTGTTTCGGCTGCTGGCCAGAGAGGACCATCCTCTGGTGATCGATGCGGATGCCCTCAATCTCCTGGCCAGCAGTGCTGGGGTGCAGTCAGATCTTCGGGCCCCTGCGATTCTCACTCCACACCCCGGTGAATTCGCACGGTTGGCTCGCTCGCTTGGGATCGAGCCCAGGCCTGAATCACCGGAGGCGCGTCGGACATCCGCACGCGAACTGGCTGCGAGACTGGGGGTGATCGTGGTTCTCAAAGGCGCAAATACCGTAGTCAGTGACGGGTTGCGGGTCTTTGTGAACTCCACCGGCAATGCGGGGCTGGCGACCGGCGGATCGGGTGATGTACTCACCGGACTGTGTGCTGGTTTGGTGGCTCAGTTTCATCCGACTCTCGATCTCTTCGGCTGTGCCTGCATGGCGGTCTGGGTCCACGGGCACGCCGCAGACCAGATCGTCGCGGACCGGGGGACTCCGCGACTCATTGCTCGTGAACTGCTTTCGGCACTCCCCGCCTCGATCGCCTCGTACGAATGACTTTCCTCGCTACACTTCATGTGGAGGACGAACCCCATGTCCAAGTATGCTGACGGCCGATACCACCTCGATATCTCTGAAATGACTGCGGGCACCCGCGTGGATGGGGCCTATTCACTGGTCAATCCTCAGGTTGCTCCCAAACGAGATGGTTCGCCCTACTTCAAGTGCCTGGTTCGCGATGCAACGGGACAGATCCCCGGGCGACTCTGGTCGATCGATCCTGCCGCTGCCGGTGAGATCACCCGGACCGGTTACGCCTGGATTTCCGGTTGTACCGAGACCTACAAGGATCAAATCCAGCTCAAGATCGAGGAAATCAAGGCATACGAACCCGATGATCAGGACCTTGCGGTCCTTCTCCCACACACGCGTTTCGACGTCGAGGAGATGTTCACCGAACTCGTGACTCTGATGCGCACCGTTCGCGATCCGATGGTTCGTGCGATTGTCGACGCCTACACCGAGGACGAACCATTGATGCGGCGGTTCCGTCAGGCACCCGCTGCGGTTTCGCTCCACCATGCCTTCATTGGTGGACTGCTCGAACACACCCTGCAACTGTTGAAGATCGCCGATGCGATTCTGCCGCTCTATCCCGACATCAACCGCGACCTCGTTTTGCTCGGTCTTTTCCTTCACGACCTGGGCAAGGGATACGAACTCCAGTGGCAGAAGGGATTCGACTACACCTTGACCGGCAACCTCGTTGGACACATTGTTTTCGGAGTGCAGCTGCTGGGGGTCAAGATCCGAGCGGCCGAGCAAGCACTCGGTGGTGAACGCATCTCGCTTCCCTTGCGACATTGCATCGAACACATCGTATTGAGTCATCATGGCAAGCGTGAATTCGGATCTCCGGTGGTGCCGTCCACGCCAGAGGCGATTTTCGTGTCACAGCTTGACAATCTTGATGCCAAAACCGCGATGGCGATCGCAGCCGCTGATCGGGCTCATCTCAAGCCAGGTCAGGCGTTCAGTGACAAGATCTGGGCACTTGAGACCAGCATCTACCGACCGGATCCCACCTCGACCGAGCCGGTTTCCCCGAGCTCCTGACCCGTGGCAGGGGATGGGCGAATTCCCTCTGTCTGGTCACCCCTTGTGCCGAAGTCTCATGCGCGCAGGGTGCCGAGGGACTGAACCCCTCGATCTTTCCCGCAACAATCGGCGGTCCGCTTGTCCCACGACAATTGAAGTATGGGCATTCGATTCCAACCCTGTTTTTACGTAAATCAACCTATTATCGGATCGGCTGAAGTGCGCGTTTTTGCGTCAGATTTGTTACGATGATCTCTCGCCCCTTCATTAATAAGGTTGGCGAATCTTCAAGGAAGAAGATCTGGATTGAAGACCACCTGGAATCAGGGGCGGGGGCGCCTGGAGTCAGACACATTATTGCGATTGCGATCAGGGAAGTTGACTTCTTTGGCTCACAAGAAAGATGCCCATTCATGGCGATGCCCACCGACTCTGTCGGTGCGATGTCTGATGTTCATCACCCTGATCGTCTTCTCCCTCGTCACTCGGGTTCAGGCACAGATTGAACTGCAGCCGGTGGCAGGTGATCCGCTTCCAGGATTGACCGCCGAAGAGCTCGAACGTTTCAACCAGGGTTTTCTGCGATACACCACTCCGGTGGAAATCCAGGAGGGACTGGGGCCGCTCTTCAACAAGAAGTCGTGCAGTGCGTGCCATTCGGTTCCCATCGGTGGCGGCGGCGTCATCACCGTGATCAACTTCGGTCGCTTTGAAGACGGTGTTTTTGACCCCCGGCATTCACTCGGTGGTCCGGTACTCCAGGCGGAAGTCATTGACGGAGTGATGGAGGAGTGCGGCCCCGAGGATGTCCCTTCAGGGTCCAACGTGATTGCACCCAAGCTGGTACTCGGCAGCCTCGGTTACGGTTTGCTCGAAGCGGTTCTGGATTCCGATGTTCTTGCGGGGGCGGATCCCGATGACCTCGACGATGACGGCGTCAGTGGTCGGGCGCAGCTGCTCATTGCCGACGAGGATGCGGACCTTCTCAATCCTCCACTGCGAGTCGGGCGATTCGGTTGGAAGGGACAGAAGCCCACGATCATGAGTTTTTCCGCCGATGCGGCGCTCAATGAACTGGGACTGACCAGCCCTTTTCACCCGTTCGAGAACATTGCCAACCAGGAACAAGGGCAGAACTTCGCGTGCGATCTGGTTCCCGATCCGGAAATCACCGATCCCCGCACCGATCCCGATTCATTCCTCTCGCAAGTCGTTGATTTCCAGCGCTTCATGGCAGCTCCGCCCCAGACTCCACCATCGGGAATGACCGGCGAAGCACTCTTCATGGACATCGGATGCGGCACATGCCATCGGCCCTCCTGGACCACTCCAGATGATCCGGAACTCGAAGGCGCCCTGCGCAACAAGACATTCTCCCCGTACACCGACATGTTGATCCACGACATGGGTTCGCTTCGTGACCGAATCGTCGTGGGCATTGCGGGTATTCAGGATTTCCGCACTCCTGCACTCTGGAATCTCCGCAATCGGCCCAGGCTTCTCCATGACGGTCGTGTGGCGAATTCGTCCTTCGAGGACCGGATGCGGGAAGTGATCAATCTCCACCGGGGAACTTCGAGCAGGTCTCGTCGTGGTTTCGAGAATGATCTTTCCGCCGAAGAGCAGGACCAGGTCATTGCATTCCTCAATTCTCTCGGCCGTCGTGAATTCGACATGGACGGGGACAACGATCTCGACGTCGTTGACCTGAACATGGCCATGGACTGCCTCGGGACCTTCGTGACTCCCGACGACCCGTGTGCGGTTGCCGACATCAACCTGGATGGTGTCATCGACGAGTTCGACATCGAGGAACTCAATCAGGCGCTCCCGTTCACCACCGACTGCAATGGCAACAACGTTGATGATGCGATCGATATCTCGGACGGAACCAGTGAAGACGAGGACGAGGACGGCATCCCCGACGAATGCCAGTTCATCGCCTGTGACGAGCAGGTCATCAAGCTCACTGGAGTGGGCGGCCTCATCCCGGACGGATCCGGTGCCTTCGTCAGCACGATCGCCATGCCCGATGAAGTGGGCGAGGTCGTGGAAGTCAGGGTCTTTCTCAACGAGATCCAGCAGACCTGGGCGGAGGAACTCAAGATCGAGCTCTTCCACCTTTCAGAGGGTCAGCAAGTGGGGGTGCTGCTCTCGAACTTCTGCGGAGTGAGCTGGCATTACAACGGCACGTACAGGTTCCGGGACGATGGTGACCGCAGCTTCTGCCCCTCTGCACCATTCAACATCAATACTCAGGAACTTCGTCCTCAGTTCACCTATCAGGGTTTCGAGGAAATGAATCCGACCTTTGCCGGTCGCGATGGCAGCGGTTCCTGGACCTTGATGATCCAGGACATCGAGGTCTTCAATCCCGGATTCATCGAATCCTGGAGTATCGAGCTCGTCGTCAAGCGCGATACCGGGGACTGTGATCAGAACGGCATCGATGACGGGTGTGATCCCGACTCCGACGGAGACGGCGTCATCGACGCCTGTGATGAATGTCCGAACCACCCGGAAAAGGTGATTGTCGGTCAGTGCGGCTGTGAGTTCGTCGATCTCGACAGCGACTTTGACGGCACCGCCGATTGCATTGACGAATGCCCGGAGAACCCAGAGAAGATCACGTTCGGCGTGTGTGGTTGCGAAGTCACCGATCTGGATTCCGATCTCGACGGCACGCCCGATTGCGACGACAACTGTCCGCTCAATCCCGACAAGCTTGAACCTGGTCTCTGCGGCTGTGAGTTCCTCGACTTCGACAGCGATGGTGATGGCTCGCTCGACTGCGACGACCTCTGCATGGGATTCAATGACGCACTTGATGCCGATCTCGACGGCACTCCCGATGGCTGCGACCAATGCGACGGCATCGATGACCTGGATTCGGATGGCGATGGAACCGCCGACTGTCTGGATTCCTGTCCGGATGATCCGGGCAAGTCAGAACCCGGCCTCTGCGGTTGCGGCGTTTCCGACGCGGATGACGATCTCGACGGCACCATCAACTGCCAAGATGACTGCCCCGCGGATCCAGGAAAGATCAATGCAGGTTTCTGTGGTTGCGGCCTGGCGGATTCCGATTCGGATCTCGACGGAACCCTTGATTGCGAGGATGAATGTCCGTTTGATCCCTTGAAGATTCTTGAAGGCAACTGTGGTTGTGGTCTGACTGAGATCGATACCGATGATGATGGAAGCTTTGATTGCAATGACGAATGCCCGAATGATCCGCTGAAGGTTCTTGCCGGTTCCTGTGGCTGTGGTGTCGTTGAGCTGGACTCTGATCTTGACGGTGTTCCCGATTGCACCGACGGGTGCCCGCTTGATCCGGAGAAACTCGAGCCAGGAAATTGTGGTTGTGGGCTGACCGAGATCGACACCGATGGTGATGGTGCATTGGACTGCAACGAGTTGTGTCCCAACGATCCGGAGAAATTCATCCCCGGTGACTGCGGTTGCGGCGTGGCGGACATCGATACCGATACTGACGGCGTCCTGGACTGCTTCGACGGTTGTCCCGGAGATCCAGAAAAACTCCTGCCGGGCATCTGCGGGTGTGGCGTTGCCGAATTCGATACTGATTCCGATGGTATTTTCGACTGCATCGATGAATGCCCGAATGATCCGCTGAAGGCACTCGCCGGCGAATGTGGTTGTGGCCTGGCCGAAGCGGACAGTGATTCTGACGGAACCCCCGATTGCATTGATCTATGCCCGAGTGATCCTCAGAAGATCGCTCCCGGTACCTGTGGCTGTGGGGTGTCGGAAGCCGATGGTGACGCCGATGGAACACTCGATTGTCTCGATCAGTGCCCTTCGGATCCCGACAAGATCGAACCCGGTGACTGCGGTTGCGGTTTCCCCGACCTCGACAGCAACGGGGACGGTCTCTCTGATTGCGGTGATCTTTGTCCAGATGATCCCGACAAGACTGAACCCGGCTTGTGCGGGTGTGGTGTCTCTGAAGTCGACTCCGATCTGGATGGCACGGTGGACTGCCTGGACGAGTGTCCGGATGATCCGGCGAAGACCGTTTCGGGCGACTGTGGATGCGGCTTGCTGGAGGTCGACAATGATCTGGATGGGTCTCCAGACTGCATCGACCTGTGCCCCTCGGATCCCGACAAGACCGACCCCGGAAACTGTGGCTGCGGTGTGGCGGAAACCGATACCGACCTCGACGGTACCGCGGATTGCCTGGACGACTGTCCCGATGACCCGCTCAAGATCGCGGCCGGCGACTGTGGGTGTGGCATCGCAGATCTCGACGTGGACGGTGACGGTGCAAGTGATTGCGACGACCAGTGTCCTGATGATCCCGACAAGAACTTCCCGGGAGATTGTGGCTGCGGACTCATCGACCTCGACAGTGATCTCGACGGCACCGCCGACTGCATCGACGACTGCCCGGACGATGCATTGAAGATCGCACCCGGTGACTGCGGCTGCGATGTGGCAGAGACCGACAGTGACGCCGACGGTACTGCGGACTGTCTCGATGCCTGCCCCGACGATCCCTCGAAGATCGAACCCGGCCAGTGTGGTTGCGGAATATCTGATGACGACACCGACCTCGATGGCAGCTTGGACTGCGAGGACGAGTGTCCCGCGGATCCGAACAAGATCCTCGCGGGGGCCTGCGGTTGTGGTGTCGCGGACCTTGACTCCGATGTTGACGGGACCCTGGATTGCCTCGATGAATGCCCCGCTGACCCCAACAAGGTGCTTGCCGGTGACTGCGGCTGCGGTCAGGAAGACCTTGATGAGGACCTGGACGGCACCGCCGACTGTCTGGACAACTGCCCCGATGATCCACTGAAGTCAGAACCCGGTGATTGCGGCTGCGGCGTGGAGGATCTCGATACCGATCTCGATGGCACCGCTGATTGCATTGACGGTTGTCCGGATGACCCCAACAAAATCGAGTCCGGACAGTGCGGTTGTGGTGCATCGGAGACTGATACCGACCTCGATGGAACCGCCGACTGCCTCGACGCGTGCCCCGATGATCCTCTGAAGACCGTGCCTGGCGACTGTGGGTGTGGTCTGGTCGATCAGGACAGCGATGCCGACGGCACTCTGGACTGCCAGGATGAATGCCCCAACGACCCCGCCAAGATCCTGGCCGGGTCCTGCGGATGCATGATTCCGGAAATTGATTCCGATGCCGACGGTACGCCCAATTGTCTTGACGACTGTCCGTTTGATTCCTCCAAGATCATCCCCGGTGACTGTGGTTGTTTCGTTCCCGAGACCGACACCGACGCCGACGGAACCGCCGACTGCATCGATGAATGTCCGATCGATCCCCTGAAGATCGCTCCCGCCACCTGCGGTTGTGGTGTGGTGGAGACCGATACCGACTTGGACGGTACTCCGGACTGCCTCGACGCCTGCCCCGATGATGCTGCCAAGATCGAGGAGGGCGCCTGTGGCTGTGGCGTCGCGGACCTCGACATTGATGGTGATGGTCTCTTCGACTGTGATGACCAGTGTCCGGACGATCCCGACAAGCTGTCGCCCGGCGATTGTGGTTGCGGAGCGCCCGATACCGATACCGATGTGGACGGCACCGCCGACTGCATCGATGAATGTCCCGACGACCCACTCAAGATCCTCGCTGGTGACTGCGGCTGTGAGGTTGGTGAAACCGACACCGACGCCGATGGCACTGCCGACTGCTTGGATACCTGTCCCGAGGATGCGTTGAAGATCGCACCCGGTGACTGTGGCTGTGGTGTGGCGGAGACCGACACCGACCTGGACGGCACTGCGGACTGTCTTGATGAATGTCCCGACGACGCCTTGAAGACCGTTCCCGGCGACTGTGGTTGCGACGTGGCGGAGACCGACACCGACCTGGACGGCACCGCGGACTGTCTTGATGCCTGCCCCGACGATGCGTTGAAGATCGCACCCGGCGACTGTGGCTGCGGCGTGACGGAGACCGACACCGATGCGGACGGCACGGTGGATTGTCTTGATGATTGTCCGAATGACGCCTTGAAGCTTGTTGCCGGTGACTGCGGCTGTGGTGTGGCGGAGACCGATACCGATGCGGACGGCACGGCGGATTGCCTTGATGACTGCCCGGATGACGCCTTGAAGCTCGTTCCTGGTGACTGTGGCTGTGGTGTGGCGGAGACCGATACCGATGCGGACGGCACGGCGGATTGCCTTGATGCCTGCCCGGATGACGCCTTGAAGCTCGTTCCTGGTGACTGCGGCTGTGGTGTGGCGGAGACCGACACCGATGCGGACGGCACGGCGGATTGCCTTGATGCCTGCCCGGATGACGCCTTGAAACTCGTTGCTGGTGACTGCGGCTGCGGCGTGGCCGACACCGACACCGACTTGGATGGCACCGCGGACTGCTTGGATGATTGTCCCGAGGATGCCTTGAAGACTGCTCCCGGTGAGTGCGGTTGCGACGTGGCCGAAACCGACACCGACCTCGACGGTACTGCGGACTGTCTTGATGAATGCCCCGACGACGCTCTGAAGAGCGTTCCCGGTGACTGTGGTTGCGGCGTGGCCGAAACCGACACCGACCTCGACGGCACCGCCGACTGTCTCGATGACTGTCCCGACGATGCCTTCAAGAACGTTCCTGGTGAATGCGGTTGTGGTGTGGCCGACACCGATACCGATGCCGACGGTTCTGTGGATTGCATCGATGCCTGTCCCGACGACGCGTTGAAGATCGCCCCCGGCGACTGTGGCTGTGGGGTTGCTGAAAGTGACACCGACGGCGACGGTACTGCGGACTGCCTGGATGAGTGTCCTGACGATGCACTGAAGACCTCACTGGGTGACTGCGGTTGCGGCGTGGTCGAGACCGACACCGATCTGGATGGCACGGCGGACTGCCTCGACGACTGTCCGGATGATCCGCTCAAGAGCCTTGC
>NHEC01000044.1 GCA_002171655.1 Planctomycetes bacterium TMED75 | reverse complement strand
TTCCTGCCTCCAGGCATCGCGAAGCTTCCGGCGTAACGAATTGGTCCGCATGAGGGCACTCCTTGCCATTCGCGGCGCCTCTCGCCGAGGTGCTTGATGAACCCATGCAACTGCCATGCCGTCCCCGGAATGGGCTTGAGGCGTTCTGAGGTGGTCTTGCCCGGATGAATGCGCGGATTGCGCGTGCGCAGAAATTGCCGATGGCCCGCCTCGGGCCTGATCCTGCATGACTCCGGACAGAATCGCCGATGACAGTCATCTGGAGGACAGGTCATGTCCGATTTCGAAGGCGGTTGCCCACATCTCACCATGGATGACCGTCGCTGTGCCCACCGCTTCCGACTGAACCAGTTGGATGAGCTCTTTGAGGTTTGCTGTGATCGATTTCACAGCTGTTCGATCTACCACCACCTGACTCTCGAGCAGGGGCGGCCCGAATTCGGTGCTTCTGAAGCACGTCGGGTAACTCCGGCTTCAACACGGTTGACCATCAATGGTTTCACACACAACGTTCGAGCAACCGGTACGTGACTTTCTGACGTTTGCTCGGGTCGAGGCGGGCTTGGCAAACGCCACCATCGAGGCTTATCGCCGTGATCTGGGTGATCTGCGGGAGGATCTGGGGGCGCGTTCCCTGATCCACCCCCAGGGGGTGACTGCCGACCACCTCGCCGATCACCTCCGATGGCTCTCCCGAGAGCGTGGAATGCAGGCGACCTCGGTCGCCCGACACCTGGCCACGATCCGGGTGTTCTTTCGCTGGATGAATGCCAATGGTGTGATCGAACGCGACCCCGCCCGAGTGCTCGAGCGTCCCACCCGGTGGCAACGGCTTCCGGGAGTCATCAGTCCACAGAAGATGCGTCGACTGGTGGAATCTCCCGCCCCCGAGTTTGGACGTTTGTGGCAGCGCGACCGTGCGATTCTCGAACTGATGTACGCTGCCGGCCTTCGTGCGTCGGAAGTCGGTCGTATCCGCCTGAACGAATACCACGTCGAGACGATGCTTCTGACCGTGCATGGGAAAGGTGAGCGCACTCGGGTGGTTCCGATCGGGGAGCCGGCTCGGGACTGGACCAATGCCTACCTCGACGAGACCCGGCCCAAGCTGGCCCGATTCACCGACGGCCGGGACGACCACCGACTGCTGCTTTCTGGAGGAGGCCGGCCTCTCGAGCGAGTGGCCATCTGGCAGATCGTCCGGAAGTACGCGGCTCTTGCGGGGCTTGAAGGCGTGCACCCCCACATGCTGCGGCACAGTTTCGCCACCCACCTGGTCCAGGGGGGGGCTGATCTGAGAGTGATTCAGGACCTTCTGGGCCATTCGGACATCGGAACCACCCAGGTCTACACCCATGTGGATCGTACTCACCTCCGCGAAGTGGTCCGGACTTGCCTGCCCCGGAGCTGATGCTCTAATGCACACATGAATGCAGACCCAAGCGTTGTCGTCATCTTCGGCGCCTCCGGAGATCTCACACATCGAAAACTGATTCCCGCTCTCTATGAGATGTTCTGTCGGGGCTTGCTTCCGGAGGCGACCTGCGTCCTGGGCACCGCCCGCCGTCCCAAGAGTGATGAGGAATGGCGTTCAGAGCTTTTACCCTGGGTTCGGGATCATGCAGTTGGTTTCGAAGAATCCAGCTGGTCAGATTTCAGTCAGCGAATTCACTACCACGCGGGGGACGCGACCGACGCCGCTGATTTTTCAAAACTCGCTGCACGCATTCAGGAACTCAACACGCAGCACGACTGTGGTGGAAATACGCTCTTCTTCCTATCCGTCGCCCCCACGCTCTACCGACCGATCGTCGAACGCATCGGCGCGTCCGGGCTGATCACCGAAGGCAAGCGGTGGTGCAGTCTCGACCGCGACACGCGGTCCTGGCAGCGGGTGATCGTGGAGAAACCCTTTGGGAACGACGATGAAAGCGCCGCATCACTCAACCGGGTTCTGGGACGCGCCTTCGAAGAGGAGTCGATCTACCGAATCGATCATTACCTCGGTAAGGAAGTGGTCCAGGGGATTCTCGCGTTTCGGTTTGCCAACACCATCTTCGAACCGATCTGGAACCATACCTACGTGGACCACGTCCAGATCACCGCGGCCGAAACCGTCGGGGTCGAGGATCGAGTCAACTTCTACGACGAGACGGGGGCAATTCGGGACATGATTCAGTCCCACCTCTTCCAGATTCTGGCCTTCGTATCAATGGAGCCTCCGACCCTGTATTCCGCCGAACATGTTCGATCGGAGAAGATCAAGGTGATCGAGGCCCTGCGCATACCCGACGAGAACCAACTCGCAGACTACTGCTCACTCGGGCAGTACGGCCCCGGAGTGGATGACTCTCCCGGCTACAGTCAACTCGATGGAGTTGCGGATGAGACAACCACCGAGACGTTCGCTGCCCTCGCGTTCTTCATAGACAACTGGCGCTGGACGGGCACCCCCTTTGTTCTGCGCAGCGGTAAGCGGTTGGCTCGCAAGCTCACTGAAGTCGTGATTCAGTTCAAGCCTCCGGCGGCGAATCTCTTTCGCGAGCTCCCCGAGTTCAAACAGGGACGGCACCTCATGCCCAATCGAATCGTGATGGAGATTGCTCCGCGAGAATCAATCCGGGTCCGATTTGAATGCAAGGAACCAGGTCTTGAATTCCAGTTGGACACCATCGACATGGACAGTGACTTTCAACGAGAGTTCAAGAGTGAGCCGGTGGAAGCCTATGGGCCGCTGATCATCGAGGCCATGCGGGGTGATCAGACGTTGTTCAAGCATCGCATGGAAGTGGAAGGCGCCTGGCGTGCGGTGATGCCTTTTCTTGACGAGCGTTCAGATCGTCTGCGCGAGGGGATTCAGGGAAACTATGCGCCGGGGAGTTGGGGCCCACCGTCCTCCGATGCCCTCATGGCCAGGCACTGTGCCGAGTGGAACAATGAGATCAGTCCACCACCGGCGGAGTCGTCTGAACAATGAAGACCTTCTCAAGATTTCCCCGTTCCCATCGGATTCTCTTTGCGACGGTAATCTCCGGTCTGCTTGTTCCCTGTCTGGGCTTTGGTTGCTTTGGTTTGCTGGCCAGCCAGGAGCCAGGCTCGGGGCGTGTTCCCTTCACGATCGGCTACCTCATCTTCGACCTGTTGTTGATCGGCTCGATCTGCCTGATTTGGTGGTCTGCCTTGCGGACCTACGGCACGGATTGCTTTGGTATGTGCGATCGTTGCGGGTACGACCTGCGTGCGCTCACGAGCGGCGGCCCCTGTCCCGAATGCGGCCGGGCGCTCCCGCCCGTACGGAATTCCTGAATTTGATGGAAAGAGGCATTCCTTCCGGGTGCTCGGCCCTGATACCCCAAAATCGCTTGCGCCACCGGATCAGCCCCTACTATGCTCGCACCAGCAGGGCCCTCACCGGACACCCTCATGACTCAGCACGCATGTGATCGGGGGACCGTCCACGGTCCCAAGGAAGGAAGACATTCATGACAGATGCAGACTCCGGTTCCAATGGAGAGCAGATCGCACCGATCAACCTCGACAGCGAGGGGTATGTTTCGGATCCTCCGAAACTTCCCGGTCACGTCGTGGCCCGGGAGAATCCTGATGACGTGCTCACCCACGTGGCAAGTGATCTTCTGGAGCACTCCCTGCAGTGCGTTCGGAAATTCGGCGACTTCCACATGGCACTTTCCGGGGGACACACTCCGTTCCCGCTGTATGAACGGCTGATGACCGATCCGCTCTACCGCGGATTTCCCTGGGCGAAGACTCACTTGTGGATCGTCGACGAGCGTCGTGTCCCCTTCGATGACGACCTCAGCAACTGGAAGCACATCCGGGAGATCTTCGAGAGCCATTCCGGAATCCCCACCAACCAGATGCACCCGATTCAGGCCACTCTGGATGATGCCGACGTGCTCTACGAGAAGGAACTTGTGGAGGCCCTTGGTTGGCGCGAAAAGGGCCACGACCGACTCGATTACGTGATGCTGGGCATGGGTCCCGACGGCCACACTGCGAGCCTCTTCCCCAACTCCTGGGCACTGGATGTCGATGACCGCCTCATGACTCTGAATTCCGGCCCCACCGTGGTGCCCCCAGATCGGGTGAGCATGACCTACAAGCTGCTCAACGCGTCCCGACTCATCTGCCCGCTGGTGATGGGAAGTGAGAAGGCTCCGATGATCCACAAGATCGCCACCGGTGATGATCCCTCCCACGACATTCCCATCAAGGGGATCAATCCGGTGGGTGGGGTGCTCCGCTGGTACCTCGATGGTGCGGCGTGTGGAATCGATCAGGAACCCGAGGCAAAGTAGTCTTCGAGCAACGCCGCGGCGGCGATCGCATCGCGAATCCGTTTCTTGCCAGCGTGGGTACGGCCGCTCTGTGCCATGCGGGAGTCCGCTTCGAAGCTGGTGAGTCGTTCATCCTGCAGATGAACCGGCAGTCCGGTCAAGGTGCCGATCTGTTCCGCGGTCTTTCGCATTCTGGTTGCGGCGGGTCCTTCGCTGTCGTCCATGTTCAGCGGCAGTCCGACCAGCAGCTCGTCGGGTTCGTGCGCCTCGATCATTCGAGTCACGGCTTCCATCAATTCCTGCTCGTTGGCATGCTCGATGACTCCGATCGGCTGCGCCAGTGACAGTTCCGTGTCGCCAGTGGCGAAACCAGTTCGTCGTCCGCCGATGTCGATGGCCAGTACGCGCATGGGCGCACTCCCTTCAGGGTTCACCGATGGGATTCGGGCACTTCGCCGGCAAGCCGTTTCACGTCTTCCGCCCGATCCGATGGGCAGACCAGAATCGCATCGGTGGTGGAGACGATGATCAGGTCCTCGCAGCCGATGGCGGTGACCAACCGTTTGGGATCATCTGAAACCGCCAGTACGTTGTGGCACTCGAGCAGGGTGGCCGATCCCGAGGTGCGGTTGCCTTCGGCATCGACGTCGAGGGTCTCCGCAAAGCTCGGCCAGCTGCCCACGTCCTTCCAGTCGACATCCATCGGAACCACGCAGATCTGGTTGCGATCCGAGTTTGAGGCAGGTTCCATCAACCCGTAATCGACGCTGATCTTGGGGAGGGTGGGGTAGACCGCTTCCAGTGTCGCCTGTCTTTGTTCTTCTCCGGCCGTCCAGTCGGCGGCGATTCGTCGCAGGCCTTCGGCATTTTCGGGCCGGAATCGATCGAGTGCGTCGAGGACTGCTCGGGCAGAAAAGACGAACATTCCGCTGTTCCAGCTGTACGTCCCGGCATCGAGGTATCTGCGAGCAGTCTCCAGATCCGGTTTTTCCTTGAATCCGTTGGCCTCGAAGCTTCCTTCGAAGTCGGCGATGGGCGCTCCTCGATTGACGTATCCGTAGCCGGTCGCGGGGTGCGTGGGGGTGATCCCGAAGGTCACGAACCGCGAAGGATCCGCTTCGACCAGGGCAAATCCCTGCTGTGCCGCCCTCGCGAATTCCGCCTGGGGTGTGATGATGTGATCAGCGGTCAGGACGGCGAAGACCGCGTCCGGATCCTCCTGGCCGAGGACGGCCGCGGTGAGTCCCACCGCATTGAGGGTATCTCGTCCGCAGGGTTCGCCGAGCACCCGGATCCCACCAAGGGTCTCCGCTACGACGCTCCGAAACCCTTCCGAGGTACAGATCAGGCGACGGTCCGGCTCGACGATCCCATCCAGTCGATCCGTCGCGATTTCGAGGAGTGATCGCCCGTCAAAGAGTGGCAGCAGTTGTTTCGGGCGCTGGCTTCTGCTGAACGGCCACAGTCGCGTGCCCACTCCACCAGCCATGATCATCGCGTATCGCATTCTCGACGCTTCCTTCAATTCATCTGTTTCAGTCGCAGGGCACCGGTGACCAGCAGGTCTGCGGTGTCGATGGTCGGATCCGCGCGGGTGACGCGTTCGACCAGTTCCTCAGCTCGGTTGCGGGGTTCGCCCAGCTGAAGCAGGACTGCAATCGCTTCCTCAACAAATGCCTCGATCGCTTCGGTCGCATGGCGTTCCGGCTCGGAGCCGGCACCTTGATCCATGAAGTCGTCGACCTTGTCTTTCAGTTCGACCACGATCGCCTCGGCGGTTCGTTTGCCAACTTCCGGAAGTGATTTGAGCAGAACCAGGTCCTGTTCCACGATCGCTCGAGCGATGCGAGCGGGGGGGACCTCCATGACTCGCAACGCCTTCCGGGCTCCGATGCCTTTCACCGTGGTGAAGAGTTCGAAGAAGGCACGATCTCCGGCGGTGGCGAATCCGATCAATCGGGGTCGGAAGCTCGATCCCTGGGACGTCCCTTCGAGCAGGTGCAAGGTGTGCAGTTCGATCGAGCTGCCGACCTCGAGGGTCAGGGCGCCTCGGTCCGCAGCGGGTACCAGGACCTCGTAGACAAGCCCTCCACACCTCAGGTGGGCTCGTCCGTCTTCCAACTCGATCAGGACACCTTCGATTCGACTAATCATGCGGTTTCGATGGTACCACCCGAGGGCGGTGGTGCGCTCGATCAATCGCGCTGGCGGGCGTCTTCAACCGAAATCGACTCCAGTGGCCATCCGCTGGCTTGGTGCAATCGCTGACGCAGGTCGGCGGTGATCGCCCGGGCTTTGAGCTCGGAGTCGCCGTACTCGATCACGTCCACGACCTCGATTCGCGCTCGCCAGGGCCTGATCAACACCCCAAACGTCGTTCGCCCCGGGCGAATGCCTCGGCTGTGCATCAGAACGACGGTGGCCTGGGTCTTGGCCACCAGCAGTCCGATTCCCGGCAGGAAGGGCTGGATCACCTCAGGGGGGCGGGCAATCCGGCCCTCCGGAAAGATGCCCAGAATGCCCCCGGTGCGCAGGATCTCAAGTGATTGATCGAAGGCTCTGCGGTCTCGGCTGGCGAAATCGATCGGCAGCACCCGGAGTCGGCGCCAGAGAAACCCCAGGAGCGGAACCATCATCTCTCGCGACATCATCCAGCGGATCTTCAGGGAACATCGCCATTCGATGAGGACAGGATCCAGGCCGCTGGTGTGGTTGCACACGATGATCAGGCCTCGATCGGGATCGGGCTCAGGAATCCGCTCCCAGCCCAGAAATCGACTCCCCCAGTAGATCTTGATCAGTGGGGCCACGGCTATTTTGAGCAGGCCCAGCACTCCATCGCCTGCCCCCCGGCTTCGAGCGTGGCCGATCAACAGCCAGCACCCCACCCCGAGCGCCAATACTCCAAAGATCGCCAGGAGTGAGATCTGAATCGCGTCCATCTGATTCAATTCCTTGGAATCCGGGTCCCACCGGGAATTTCCGTTCGATCCAATTGGGGATTGCCTGTTCGCAATGCCCTCACTTCTCCATTCATCGGATACACTGGGACAAGTTTGGGCAGAATTCCAGGATTCAATCGGGCTGACTCCGGCACATGCCACGAAGAGATGACCTCAACACCATCCTGATCATCGGTTCCGGTCCCATTGTGATCGGGCAGGGCTGTGAATTCGATTATTCGGGGACGCAGGCCTGCAAGGCCCTTCGCGAAGACGGCTATCGCATCGTTCTGGTCAACTCGAATCCAGCGACGATCATGACCGATCCCGCGCTCAGCGACCGGACCTACATCGAGCCGATCACTCCCGAGTCGGTCGAACGCATTTTCCTGAAGGAGGCGGCCAACGGAACTCCGATCGATGCCCTGCTGCCGACGCTCGGTGGTCAGACCGCGCTCAACTGCGCCTGCGCGCTCCACGACTCCGGCATACTTGAAAAGCATTCGGTTCAGATGATCGGTGCCGATCGGGAAGTGATCCGTCGTGCCGAGGACCGTGAGGTCTTCCATGAGATCGTCGAAAAAGTCGGCCTGACGCAGCCGCTGTCCCGAACGGTCGAGAACCTGGATGAAGCGCACGAATTTCTCGAGGAGATCGGCCTGCCCGCAATCATCCGCCCCGCCTACACCCTGGGTGGGCACGGTGGCGGCATCGCCTACAACCGTGAGGAATTCGACGACATCGTGCGCCGAGGGATCAACGCCTCGATGATCTCGCAGGTCCTGATCGATCAGTCGGTCCTGGGCTGGAAGGAATACGAACTTGAAGTCGTGCGTGATTCCAACGACAACTGCGTCGTGGTGTGTGGCATCGAGAACATCGACGCGATGGGGGTCCACACCGGTGACTCGATCACCATTGCGCCGATCATGACCCTCAGCGACAAGGAGTACCAGCGAATGCGTGATGCCGCATTCGTGATCATGCGCGAAGTCGGCGTCGACACCGGTGGTTCCAACGTCCAGTTCGGGATCAATCCTGAAACCGGTGAGATGGTGGTGGTCGAGATGAACCCCCGGGTGTCCCGGTCGAGTGCGCTCGCGTCCAAGGCCACCGGCTTCCCAATCGCCCGCATCGCGGCAAAGCTTGCGGTGGGCTACACCCTCGACGAACTGGGAAACCAGGTGACGGGGACCACTTCCGCCTGTTTCGAACCCTCGATCGACTACGTGGTCACCAAGATGCCGCGTTGGACGTTTGAGAAGTTCCCCGAGGCCGATGAGACCCTGACCACCCAGATGAAGTCCGTCGGGGAGGGGATGTCGATCGGTCGCACCTTCAAGGAGTCGCTGCAGAAGGCGATTCGTTCGATGGAGGTGAAGCGCTTCGGCTTTGGCCTGGATCGCAACGACCTCTGGTTGGCCTCCAGGCGCGAGCGGGAGCAGGGCACCGACACCGCCGAATCGGAAGTCGCGTGGCCGATTGGTGAGGACCAGCTTCATCGCAAGCTCTCGGTGCCCAGTCAGGGGCGTCTCTACTACGTCCGCTACGCGATGAAGATGGGCTACTCCAACGAGCGGATTCATGAACTCACCCGGATCGATCCCTGGTTCCTCGCGCAATTCCGGGAACTGGTTGATTTCGAGGATGAGCTCTGTGCGGTTGGAAGTCTCGAGGCTCTGCCCGAGCAGCTGTTCCGGAAGGCCAAGGAATTCGGCTATTCGGATCCGCAGCTGGCGAATCTCTACCTGGGCGAGATCTCCGCCAAGTCGATCCTGAAAGTCCGTGCCCACCGAAAGCAACTGGGCATCGAACCGGTCTTCAAGCTGGTCGACACCTGTGCCGCGGAGTTCGAGGCCGCGACCCCGTATTTCTATTCGACCTACGAGTCCGCAATCACCCAGATTGATGATGAAGGTGTGTCGAGCATTTACTTTGATGATGAAATCCGGGTCACCGATCGACCAAAGATCATCATTCTGGGCGGGGGACCCAACCGCATCGGGCAGGGCATCGAGTTCGACTACTGCTGTTGTCAGGCGGCGTTTGCCTGTGAAGAGATGAACTTCGAGTCGGTGATGATCAACTCGAACCCCGAAACGGTCTCGACCGATTTTGACACCAGTGACCTGCTCTTCTTCGAGCCACTGACTCTCGAGGACGTTCTCAACATCGTCGAACGACTCAATGGCGGAGGAATCGACACTCCAAGCCGAAGCGGTGGCGTGGTGGGTTGCATCGTCCAGTTCGGTGGTCAGACCCCACTCAACCTGGCGCACGGTCTGGTCGAGGCGGGGGTTCCACTCATCGGCACCGGCCTGGACGCCATCGATCTTGCCGAGGATCGTGATCGATTCAAGGCAATGCTCGATGAACTGGGTCTCAAACAACCGGAAAACGGTATTGCCTACTCCCTCGACGACGCGGTCTCCATTGCGAACCGAATCGGGTACCCGGTCCTGGTGCGACCCAGCTATGTCCTGGGCGGACGAGGCATGGAAACCTGTTTCGACGAAGAGTCCCTCCGTCGCTACATGTCCGAAGCAGTGGATGCCTCGGAACTCGCCGACGCCCCGGTCTTGATCGACCGGTTCCTCTCCGAGGCGATCGAGATCGATGTGGACGTCGTGGCCGACTTCGGCCTGGGTGAACAGCCTCGCGCCAACGTCTGCGGAGTCATGGAACACATCGAGGAAGCGGGCATTCATTCGGGTGACTCGACCTGCATCGTGCCTCCGTATTCACTCTCTCGACCCACCATCGATCGCATTCGCGACCAGGCTCGACGACTCGCCGAGCGGCTGTCAGTTCGTGGGCTCATGAACGTTCAGATGGCGGTGAAGGACGATGAGATCTACATCATCGAGGTGAATCCTCGGGCTTCGCGAACCGCTCCGTTCATCTCCAAGGCAACCGGGGTGTCCTGGGCCCGGGTGGCCGCCAAGGTGATGATGGGTGCTTCACTCGACTCGCTGGAGGTGACCGAGGTCGCCGCCCCGGGGTTCTGTTCGGTCAAGCGCTCGGTCTTTCCCTTCACCAAGTTCCCTGGTGTGGACGTCATCCTCGGTCCCGAGATGCGATCCACCGGTGAGGTCATGGGCGCGGACCGCTCGCTGGCGATGGCGCTGGCCAAGGCTCAGATGTCCAGCAACTACGACCTCCCCGTCGATGGCAACGTCTTTCTGTCGGTCCGGGATTCCGACAAGCAGGCGGTGGTCGAGGTGGCTCGCGGCCTGGTTTCGATGGGCTTCACGGTCTTTACCACCGGTGGAACCCACACCCTGTTGCAGGACCATTCGGTCGAGACCACCTTGATGCCCAAGATCTCCGAGGGGGCCCGCCCCAACATCCTCGACAAGATTTCCAATGGAGAGATTGATCTTCTGGTCAACACCCCGACTCGCAAGGGTGCGGACACCGACGAAGGCCGGATTCGCGCCGCGGCGGTTCGCCACGGAGTCACCCTGATCACCACTTTGGCGGGTGCTCGGGCTGCAGTTCAGGGAATCTCTGCCCTGAGGAGCGGTAATTGGGGGGTGACTGCTCTGCAGGATTACTTTCCCGTCTCCGGAGCCTCCTCCAGCTCGCCGGAGACCGACCTCGAGTTGAGTGCCCACTGACTCAGCTCCCTTGAGAAAGCCTGGCCACAACGGCGTTCGATCGTCTACCATGTGGCCTTCCTACCCCGCCGGAGTTTCGCTCGTGGTTCTCACCCCCAATGACGTCCAGATCATCGCTTCGGTCGTGCTCGTGGTCATTCTGCTCCACCTCTTCCTTGGTGGGTGTGCCTATTCGATTCTGCTCGAGCGCAAGTTGAGTTCCTGGATGCAGGACCGGGTCGGACCCAACCGAGTCGGTCCCCACGGTGCCTTCCAGCCATTGGCGGACGGGCTGAAGTTCCTGCTGAAAGAAGACTACAACCCCCGAGGCGTCGACAAGTGGTTGTTCCTTCTGGCCCCGGGATTCATCATGATCCCGGCGATGATCGGGTTCGTGATCGTGCCCTTCGCCCAGCAGATCGACGTGACTGGCCTGGTGAATCTCTTCGGAGTGGCGCAGCCCGGGACTGAATACCTGGTTCGTCTGGTGGGCGCCGACATCAATGTGGGCCTCATCTACTTCATTGCCGTTGGCTCGATCGGGGTCTATGGCGTGGTGCTGGGTGGCTGGGCAAGCAACAACAAGTTTTCCTTTCTGGGCGGCCTTCGCGCCAGTGCCCAGATGATCAGCTACGAAATCCCGATGGGACTCGCGTTGCTGACGATCGTGCTGGTCTCCGGCACGATCAACCCGTTTGAAATCATCGCCCACCAGCAGGAAACCGCCTGGAATCTTCTCCAGATGCCGGTGGCCGCGGTCATCTTCTATGCCTGCATGCTGGCCGAGAGCAACCGTGCTCCTTTCGACCTCGCCGAGGCGGAAAGCGAGCTGATCGGTGGGTACCACACTGAATACTCCTCGATGAAGTTCGCTCTGTTCTTCCTCGCCGAGTACTACCACATGATCGCGGGTGCAGCGTTCTTCACCATGCTGTTCCTGGGTGGCTGGTCGGTGAACCCGATTGCCGGCATCATTCCCTGGGACTTCGTCAACAGCGGCCACTTCTGGCTTCTGGGTCTGATCCAGGCGGTCATCGTTCTGGTCAAGATGGCCTTCCTCGTCGCCTTCGCGATGGCGGTTCGCTGGACCTTGCCGCGATTCCGCTTCGACCAGCTGATGAAGCTCGCCTGGGAAGGCATGATCCCCACGTCCCTGCTGATGGTGCTCATCTGCTCGGTCTGGATCTTCCTCGGCTGGCAGGACTGGATGTTCCTGGCTTCGATCGCCACGATTCTGATCGTCTTCACCGTCCATCCTTTCATGCCTCGTCAGCCCGACCCCAACCGCCGGATCAAGATCATCGGAAGCCGGTTCTCTCCCCTCGAGTCCACGGGATCGATGCCTGGTGAGGGCAGCGGCATGAACACCGCTCCACTGTCGGATTGACTCGGCGGACCCCGTTTCGTTTGCTCGCGCCGTGCCCCTCGAGCAGAGTTTGGTCACACCACCATGGGACTTCGATACCTCACTGACGCCCTCTTCGGACTGTTCAGGCTCGGTCTGGCCACCCGATTCCGTTTGGGCGCCCCGTACTGGGCCTGGCGAATGGAAACCGCATTCGGTACCGACCCGGCTCAGCGCCCCTCCTTATATATAAGGTTACGTTTGGTTCTGGATTATGCTGCCTGGACCACCCGGATGAGGCGACTGCGCTGAGCCAAGATCGATTCCTGAGGTGAAGTCGAGCGTCTGTGCACCCTCGGTCAGAAGCGCCCAGCCAGGGTGTAGACTGGGCACGATGGCCAAGGATCGAACAAGCTTCCTCTGCAATGAGTGCGGTGCCGTGCAGCCCCAGTGGGCGGGCCGATGCCCTGAATGCGGCGTCTGGGACGCCCTGAACCCTTTCACCGAGCCTGGTTCAGGTTCTTCGGGGGGTTCGGGCAGCAGCGACCGTTCGGTGGTACGCAGCTCTGGAGAATCGTGCGCCCAACCGATCGGTGCGATCGAGCTCGGATCGGTTCCGCGCTTTGCGACGGGTATCGACGAAGTGGACCGGGTGCTGGGGGGTGGATTCGTGCCCGGTGCCTCGATTCTCCTTGGTGGCGACCCCGGTGTCGGCAAGAGCACCCTCTTGATGCAGGTGGCGGGTGCGCTCGCGGCCGAGGGCAAGGCCGTTCTCTACGCCAGCAGCGAAGAGAGTGCCGCTCAGGTTCGCCTGCGCGCCGATCGACTGGGGGCCACTCCGCCGGAAGCCTCCTCAGAGCAGCTGCTCGTTCTGGCAGAGACGGATCTGGGCCGAATTCTCGATGAGGCGCGACGGCTCAAGCCCAAACTCTTGTTGCTCGATTCGATCCAGATGACCTGGCTGGGGACCGCTGCGGGCGGGGGTGGCGGAGCGGACAGCAGTCGAAGTGGCGCTGGAGCGGCCAGCCAGTTGCGCCGATGCGCCACGGAACTCGCGCTCTTGGCCAAAAAAGAGGGCATCACGGTTCTGATCGTCGGGCACGTGAC
This sequence comes from Planctomycetes bacterium TMED75, assembly GCA_002171655.1. Taxonomy (GTDB): domain Bacteria; phylum Planctomycetota; class Phycisphaerae; order Phycisphaerales; family SM1A02; genus UBA8087. The sequence continues at coordinate 2,152 of NHEC01000044.1, read as the reverse complement.
CAAGGAGGGTCAGCTGGCCGGGCCCAAGCTCCTCGAGCATCTGGTGGATGTGGTCCTGGCCTTTGAGGGGGACCGGCACCACCGCCATCGGATCCTCCGGAGCGTCAAGAACCGCTTCGGGTCCACCCACGAGATCGGCCTCTTCCAGATGACCGCCGAGGGCCTGGAACCAGTCAGCGAGCATTCCGTCCGGTTTGATGAAGAGGAGGCCCCGTCTCCCGGAGCCGCAATCGTGCCGACGCTCGCCGGATCCCGCTGTCTTCTGGCTGAGATTCAGGCCCTCAGCGCCACCGGATTTCTGGGCTCAGCCAAGCGTCGCGCTTCCGGGCTTGATACTTCCCGACTGGCCATGTTGATCGCAGTCCTTGAAAAACACGGCGGCCTTCGCCTTGCCGACCAGGACGTCTTCGTGTCTGTGGCGGGGGGCTTGCGCATCCAGGAACCGGCCGCGGACTTGGCCGCGGCCCTCGCCATTGCGGGGGTGCACGCCGGGCGTGCGCTTCCGCCCGCCACCGCCGTCTTTGGTGAACTGACTCTTTCCGGAAAGGTTCGCTCTGCGACTGGCTCGGAACAGCGTGTTTCTGAGGCGATTCGGCGTGGTGCGCGACATGTGTTGATGCCGGCATCGCAAGTTGATGACCTGCCAGCAGAGCACGCCGTGCTCGCGCACGGTGTGCACCGTCTGGTGGATGCCTTGGAATTTCTGGCCCCGTGTGCCGCTGCTGGTCTTGCACGTGGTTCGGTTCCCGAGAACGAGCCGGCTGCCCCCCGGCCTGTCAGATAAGTGGTAGAATGCTTCTTGCCTTCCGAGTCTGTTCCGCTTTGGGTCCGGCTCGGTTTTGCTCTTTTGGGTTCGTGCATTCCTTGTCTGTTTCGCTTCAAGGGCTCTACGAATCTTGGATTGGATTTCACCCCCCAGAGTCATGCATTGCGTAATCTACTGGGAAAAATAGACTTACAGCGCGAAGGCGCACACCCCTCAGCATGTTAACAATTCCTTAACACGTTCTTAGCCGTTACTGAACAGTCCAATTTTACTGTTCCGCCCCATAGGGCTGCCGACATAGGCACCCATAGCAATAGAGACCGTCCGGCTTCTACCACAGTGGTAGAGGCGGCGAACGGACGGGTGGATGGATAAGGTCTCGGGTTCGCCTGAGCCGACCCCGAACCTTTTCTGGAGAGTCGATCTGATGACGATGATCAGAACTACCGGGCTTCTTACTGGAGCCATGACCCTGGCGCTTACCGGCATTGCTGGTGCGGCAGACAACGACAACGCGTCTATTGACGCCCTGCGTGCCGAGCTCAACGAGCTTCGTGCACAGAACAACAGCCTTTCGGCCCGCGTTGACGCGCAGGACACCGAGTGGCTCAACGAAGAGCGCGCAAGCGAAATTCGTGGCATCGTCCAGGACGTCCTGGCCGACAGTCAGAGCCGTACCAGTCTTCAGGACAGCGGCATGATGGCCGGGTACAAGGCTGGCAAGGGTTTCTTCCTCAGCAACGCTGACGGTTCCTTCAGCCTCAACGTCAGCGGTCAGCTGCAGACTCGTTGGGTCTTCAACAACAACCCCGATCCCGTGACTGCCGAAGTGAACAACAACGGTGGTCTCGTGGTCAATAACCAAAATTCTGAAGAGCAGAACTGGGGTTTCCAGGTTCGTCGTGCGCACGTTCGCTTCCAGGGCAACGTCATCGACCCCACCTGGACGTACGCGATCAACGGTGCCTTCGAAGGTCCTGACAACGATCAGGGCAACCCCACCAACGGTGGTGTGTTCGAATTCCAGGAAGCCTACATCGCCAAGGAACTCGACAACGGCATCACCATTACCCTCGGTCAGTTCAAGACTCCCTGGCTGCGTGAAGAACTCGTGGAGAGCGCCAACCAGCTCGCCGTCGAGCGATCCGTGATCAACGAGATCTTCAACCAGGACCGTGCAGTCGGCATCATGGCCAGCTGGAACAACGACGACTGGAACATCTCTGGTTCCTACAACAACGGCCAGCGAACTGCCGTCAACCAGCAGAACCGTTACAGCAACTTCAACGACAACCAGACCAACTGGGCATTCTCCGCTCGCGGTGAGTGGAAGCTCTCCGGCGACTGGAGCGACTTCGACAGCTTCACCAGCTCACCTGGTGACGA
>NHEC01000043.1 GCA_002171655.1 Planctomycetes bacterium TMED75 | reverse complement strand
CTTTATCACCTTAAGCACAGCAACTGCCAATATCGGGGTCCTTATTGGCCTGATCTTTTTACTATTTGAATTGAAGCAGACTCGGAGGATTGCTCTATCGGAGATCAGGCAAGAGAGGGTCTCTGGCATAATTGACCAATGCTCAGCAAATGCTAGGGACGCCGCCTTTTCAGAAATGTATCACAGGGTCTTTGTAGATGCAGAGTTCTCGTTACTTGAAAATGTGGAAATCAAAGGCCAGCTCTTGCAACATGAGTTTGCCCGATTCTATCGCCTTGAAGACTCATACTTTCAGCGCACAATCGGCCTGATGGACTATGCGCCTTATCGATTCAGCATGGAAATGGCCGCAAACAGACAACCGCTCTGGGACTTCTTAGATTTAGATACTAAAATAAGGAACTCAGAATGGGCAAAGGAATTGGATGCTTTCAAAAGTTCACCGAACTACAGTCCTTCAGACTGGAAAGAAAAATTCATCGCTTGGGAGAAAAGTAGAGGATGACCAATTAAAGATTTTGATCCTGATAAACTGAATCAACTTCCAGAAGAAAAATAGCTGTCCTGAGGGCTTTTGAAGCTCGCTATCGTGCAAACTAATGTCGCACCGAAATGTGCTCAGCGCTTGAAACCATCCGTTTTCGCGCGATGGTCAGAGGTGAAGTCTATCATCTTCTTTTTTAGTTCATCACTCGTCGAACCCAAAACCTCAAAAGTTATCACCTCGAATGTTTCGACGAAGGCAGGCATTAGATTACCCTTCATGAAGCTGTCGACGTGAAATTCCGCGGCGGTATGATTACGATAAACTTCATACAGGAAGTATCTGTCTTTAGATGATGCGTAATATTCGTAAACGATCGTTCCAGGTTCTGTTTTTTTGACGTTCTCAACAAGTTTGTCTATTAGAACCTCAGCCTCTGCTTCTTTTCCTTCAACTACCATTAAATCAAGAAGAAATATCATCTGCTCGTCGTTCGGATCTGAGTGGTGACTACCAAGGACCGTCACAAGAAACGAAGCGGAAACGATTATTGAACTAACTGACCTTAACATTCTCATACCATCATTCTTTCTCATTCCGTTTTGTCTAGAGATCATACTTAAATAATAAATCCCAACATCAACAAAACAATTACAAAATTTTGGATATATCTTTATGTTTTAGTCAACTACCTCCGTAAGAAAATGTCGCCAATCAGGCCGACACCTGCACTTGAAGTGCTGTCCTAATCAATTGACGGCCGAGTTTCGGCCCAAAAACTAATCCTTTGGTTCCTCGCCGTCCTTAGCACACCTAAATCCGCCGTGATTAGACGGGGAGTCACTTTCAGCCAGTTGCCGGGAACCTGGCTGATACCCTCGACACCAATCATCAGAGCAGAGAAACGAACCGCCTCTCAATACGTAACTTGTTACGCTGTGACCGATTCTATCTAGGAAATCCTTGCTCGGTCCCGTTGGATTCGATACCTGGCTCGACGCACGCATGCTGTATGCATTTGGGTGGTAGAGATCAGCTACAAGCTCCCAAACATTTCCGGCCATGTCATAAAGCCCATAGCTATTCGGTGGAAAGCTTCTCGCCGGCGAGGTGCCGAAATATCCGTCTTCGCGTGTATTCTCAAGTGGCCACTCACCCTGCCAAATGTTTGCCATCCAAACGCCCGTTCCCTTTGGGAAAAAGCTGTTTCCCCACACATACCGCTGACGCTCCAAGCCTCCTCGTGCAGCCCGTTCCCACTCTGCCTCTGTGGGCAGTCTTTTACCCGCCCACTTAGCATACGCCTCGGCATCCTCATAACTCACGTTAACAACCGGATGATCCTCTCGGCCTCTCCAAGTCGAGTCACCTCCTTCTGGAGAACGCCAGTTTGCATCGGGAACTAGCCTCCACCATTGAGTATAGTCATATTTGCCGTGAAGCGCACCGACTGGTTCCTTGAAAACGATCGAACCAGACGTTTCGCCGAAACTCAATGCTTCCTTTATTCTCTCGATTGCACTGACGATTGCCGCTTTGTCCTCGGAAGTGGCCCTTTGCTGCATGGCTTCTAGCTCTCTGATTCGAGCGTTTGCCACTTGGCTCATTTCCCGAATATAATCTTCGGATAGCTGCCTTTCAGCTATTGTCACATAGCCTGTTTCCTGAACAAAATCAGCGAATTGCTGATTAGTCACCTCAGTCTCATCCATCCAAAACCCATCAACGTATACCTCATGCACTGGGTATGATGTACCGTGGGACTGAGACCCGCCACTCATCAACCCCGCGTCTCCACCCATCTTGAAAACTCCCCCGGGTACAAAAACCATTCCATTCGGCTCTGACTCATCGTTGGCAGCAATTCTCGCGGTAAATGTAACTGAAATGAGACAAGCTAAAATTCTTAAATGCATTCTTTTTCCATTGATGGTTACGCCTTGGGCTTTGTGTAACACCTCTCGGGCTTGACAGCATTGCGTTTCCTGGGGCTACGGTCTTATGTCGGATGGGTTCTTGCAAGGGGTATCGCACCTTAGTTTTTCTTCAGGGCATCAATCAACTACGCAAAATTAGTTCTTTGAGCTACGAGCGGCGAATTAGATTAAATCGGGGAAACTAGTCGGAGAATATCGCCTGAAGGCTAATCTGGATTGTCATGGGACTGTTTTTTCCACTAAAATTGTGGAAGTACTTTTGTCCATTTCGTCGAGCGTAGATTGATGTTCTCCACCGAGCATTCCCACCCGCGTATATCAACGATTTTGTTACAGTACCATCAAAGCGTAAGTTCAGTTGAACTCAATTCCTCTTCAAATGTGTCATTTATGCAAAGATCATTAAATAATATTGACGAGAATTTGCAAACCCTTTCCACCTTTCTTAATGTTCCCCCACCAAGTTACGACGAGGAACTTTCCTGCTGTCGCCATTACCCAAGCGTACAAAGAATCTGGGGCGGGTAGACGTAGGGTTTGGAGACGAGGGTATGGTAAAACGCACACGTTTCACACGATAACCGAAAGCTTTGCCGAAAGGGAAAGCGGCCGGGCAATGGATCAGGCTCGTTGGGATCTGTGGCTGGACGCTATGGGTCAGACTATTAAAGGTAGAGAATTGACCACTTCTCGGAGCGTTTTAGCCATTCAGACAACGAAGAGAACTAATTTCATTGCGGTTACACAGAGGACAATCCGAGCAGTAAAAGTTTCCGAATACCCTGAATGGTTGGGGATTAAATTGATCCCGGCTAAAAAAAACGGGAGCAATGGAATGGTTTGGGAAAGGGGACTGTACGAAGGTGACAATAAAAATATTACCACAGGGCGAGTCATCAATTCCTGGGGGGATTCAGACAAGCTTCTATTAGAACCTTTCCGATGAAGAAAGAAGTCAATTGCTCGTTGGGTGGCATGGATTTATTGAAGGAGACGTGGACAGGTATGTTTTGAGTTTCGAAGAAGAGATGAGCACGGAAATGCTATAGGTTTTTGCAATTCTTAGCCCGAAAAATCAAATCGAAACAATTCTTTCGGCACAAATACTGCTAGTTAAAAATAGCAATCAGAACAATTCGGAATAATATTTGAGCTTAAGATCATGTCAGACAACCAACCATTTACAAACGAACCTGTTCTAGTAACCGGGATTAGAGCGTTGCCCGCAACCGCCGGGGGAGCCAATTTTGAGAAGGAGGACCGACAATGGGAGATAGCATTCATGACTGTGCTCAGTGCGATAGGCGACAAAAATTAAAACCTTAGTATGATAGAAATTAAAATAATAGCAGAGTTCGGGGTTAAAGAGGACCAAGCCGAAGCATTCAAATCAATGCTCGCCTCCGCTCTTGTTGAAACGCGGTCCTTCGAGGGCTGCAAAAGCGTTGACATTTTTGAAGACCAAGAAAAATCGATTTTCTATGCCTTATCGAACTGGAGTTCGCATTCGGATTACGATAAATATCTAACATGGAGAACCGAACAGGGAATAGGTGACTTGCTTAGCCCCATGCTAGAAGGCGGCTTTCCAGAAGGCCTTGTAGTTCGGAAGGTTGAAAAGGTTGATATCTAATTTACAGCTGTCCTTAGAATAAAATATCATGATTAATTTTAAGCATTTTTGGATGATCAAAGTCGCTCTAATTGCTGCGACCTGTCCTTTAAAACTCACCATCGGAAGCGATCATAATTCAGATGCACTGCTTCTTGACGTAGAGTTTAACGATCAAAGTGGAGCAGCATTTCTTCCAGACGTTGTTGTGTTGTCGACGCTACGGGACGGCTTGGGCTTGGGAGAAGGACCGGTCTGGGATTCCGAAGGCGAACGATTATTCTTTTCGGATATAATGGCGAACTCTGTCTACTCTTGGTCTGAATCAGACGGGTTTAGCTTCTTCCTTCCTAAAAGTGGCGAAACGGGCTTTTCGCCTTCGTATCCTGACGGTTTGCTCCTAGGTGCGAACGGTTTGGCGATCACTGATAGCGAAATGATACTCTGTCAACATGGCGATAGGCGATTAGTTTCTGTGCCGCTCGACGCTCCTCTGCCGGAAAATTACACTACTTTAACCTCTGATTACGCAGGATCGCGATATAATAGCCCCAACGACTTGGCGATTTCTAAGGACGGCCTAATTTACTTCTCGGATCCGCCCTACGGTTTCGCAGATTTACCTCGAAGTGACCCAGAAGCGAAGCGGATGGTATTCGATTTTCAGGTACGCGAAAAGGATTTTAATGGTGTTTACGTTTTAGATCCAATCGCAAAAAGTGTGAATCTTATATCGTCGGGTATAGACTTTCCCAACGGTCTCGCGCTTTCAGTGGATGAGTCATTTTTATATGTCAATAGCTCAAACATGGCTGAACCGAAAATGATGCGTATTGATTTAGCTACCGGAAGCGAGGAATTATTCTTCGACGGTCCGTTTCCTGAAGACGCTGTAGGCTGGTTTGATGGAATGAAAATGCATTCTAGTGGCAACATTTTCACAACAGGCCCAGGCGGAATATTAGTAATCTCTCCAGAAGGAAAACTTCTCGCCACGATTCCATTGCCAAGCCCCGCGACCAACCTATGTTTCGATGCTGCGGAGGAAAATATGTACGTCACATCGTTTGAGTCAGTAGTTCGAATTAGCCTGGACAACTGAGGTTTTCGGAAAGACAAAACCCCAACATCGGATCAAATTGGAATGGGTTAACTGCTTTGCATATCGCAAGTGCTATCGGAAGTCTCGATATGATTGATGCACTCCTGGAAGGCGGTGCAAATGTTAGCCAACCCCGAGCCGACGGGTTGCCTAAGAATGGTCTACATTTCAGGTTTCATGGATCTAGAATTGGAAGTCTAAATTCTGGAAAGATAGAAGTTGCTCAAAAGGCCAGCTTACACTTTTGATTCTCGCCAGCCGCTTGGATCCGAATGAAACAGCATGGGAAAAACGCATTCCGAAATCATAAACCTGGACGAAGCCTTATAAGTTCCGTTGGCCACCTTTTTGGCATGAAAAGTAATTTCTAGAGTTTTGATTTTTACTTCCAAGCCTCCATTCACCTTACGTCGAAAAACTGAAATTTTAATTAAATGAAAAAAACAGCACTTGTCACAGGATCCAATCGAGGAATCGGCCTAGCTACCGTTATCAAGCTCGCTCGCCACGGGCTTAAGGTATTTGCAGGTATGCGCGAGCCGGAGACCAACTCAAAAAACCTTCTTGGTTCTATCTCAGAGGATGACTTAGATGTAGAAGTTGTAGAACTCGATGTTAATGATGGAGCATCGGTCAAACGCTGTTTTGCTGAAATTGAGTCCTCAGGAGAAAAAGTGGACATTTTAATTAACAATGCTGGAATCGAGAGACGAGGATCTGTTGAAAAATGTCCTATCGCAACTTTCGAGGAAGTAATGAATACCAATTATTTGGGCCCCATTCGTTGCATTCAGGCAGCTTTACCGAATATGAAGGTGAGTGGTACAGGATTGATAGTGAATATCACTTCTGTAGCTGGCAAGGTGGCCGCTTCGCCTCTTGCACCTTACACAGCATCTAAATTCGCGTTGGAGGCACTCTCAGAATGCCTCGCTCAGGAGGTAATGCCGCATGGCGTCAAAGTAGCGATAATCGAGCCCGGGATAATCGCGACAGACATGGCTGCTGACATAAGCAGGGCGAATTACGATCCTGACTACCCACAGCAAAGTAGGATGGCGGCTATGTTCGTAGAATCTCTCAAAAGCCCAGCATCGACTCAAATTGTGGCTGACGCTATAGTTGAGATCGTGGCTGGTAAAAGGGAAGGTCTACGGCATCCAGTTGGACCAGATGCTATCCCGTTTCTTGAATGGAGAGAGAGCAAGTCAGACTCAGAGTGGGCGAATTGACATAACGTAACAGACGAAGAGTGGTGCGAGTCGTTGGCAAAAGACTTTGGAATGAGCGTCAAACTCAGTGTTTAGCACCCCTTACGAAGAGTTGGCCCTATCCCGTATCAGTTCACCTGCGGTGTTAGTTTCCGACGATTGTTAGTGCTTCCCGGTCTGCTCTTGGGTTGAGGTTGTTGTGTCTACACAAGCCCTCTAGGGGTCTCGAGGCCGCCTCATCCGGAGTCCGGCTTCCCCAACGAGCCGTGTGGCCTGAAGTTGTTAACTCGACTCAATTTTCGAGCTTTTTGCGAGCTCCATACAGGCTCAGGAACATTTCCGTATTGAGAAGTTCGCCCCTGGGTCCCTTGAAGCTTTCTGTAAAGACGTTCTCAGTTGGCTTTTCCGGCCTGATGAAGTCTAGCTTCACACCTCTCTCGTAGGCTCGTTGGTCGAGCGTCCTTCCACTGAACTCCAGACCGTTGTCCACCGTAATGTTTTCGGGAAGGGCCCCGGCAAGATCTAGCGAGCCGGCCACCTTGCCGGCTTCGATCGATGTGTCGGCGTACGGGAGACGCAGATACCGACTGCATTGGTCGATGCAAGCAAGTATTCTAAAAGCCCTTCCGTAAGCGAGCCGGTCGCTATATTGGTAGACCTCTTCTCGGGCTGATCCATCTACGCTGGCGCCCTGAGCGGCAGAGCGTACTGTTTGGGTTGGGATTTAATCTTTTCGGTCAGGGTTTGAATGTTGCTGCATTTACAATCGACCACAAGTGCACCATCCAACCGAGAAGGAAAATCCACAAGACTCCAGCGAGAACAAATTGAGCGATGGCCATGATCCACCTGCCTTGCAACAGCTGTCCCAGCCCCGGGATAAAAAAGCTGCACAATGCAGCAAGCACGTTTCCGCCTGATCCTTGGCCTGAACTCATGAATTTCTTGTCAACTGATAAACAACGGGTTGCAACAAAATAATACCTGGTTCTTAGCTTGGTCCTCCTACCTTTTCCCACATACTCTCATCGGGCTTAAGTGATTGATTATTAACACATAAAGCCCCCAGAGGCCACCGGGATTCGAAACCATATTATTATGATGTTTGAAAACTGCATAAGCAACTTATTGTGTATGCTTTACGCTGAATATCATAGGGTTACGAAACCCTCCCCTGTTTACAACTTTGCACACAACTGCAAAAGCATGTAGAAAGCGACACTTAGGCTGCCAATAATTGGCAATAAGATGACAATAGCCTATGGCGGGAGGGGTTATTCGAGAGGCCGCTCTCTCATTTTTACCCATCAACTGCCCCCAGAAAAATTGTAGCCCTGAAGCCCAGCCTCTGCCTTCATTTTAT
>NHEC01000042.1 GCA_002171655.1 Planctomycetes bacterium TMED75 | reverse complement strand
TCATAGCCGTGAATACGAGCGACCTCTTCGATGAGGTCGATCTCTTCTTTGAGGTCGAGTCGATGGTGGGGGATGGTGGTGTGAATCTCATCGCCATCCAGTTCGGGTTCAAGGCCCAGCGCACCCAGGCACTCGACCATGTGCTTCTGGGTGAGTTGCTCTCCCAGAAGCTGGACGCATCGACTGGTGCGCATCGAGACCCGGGTGGGTTCTGGAATCGGTTCTCCACCGATCGCGACGCCCCGGTGCAGGGTGCCACCGGCCAGTTCAAGAATCAGGGCGACCAGTCGGTCGGCCGCGGCACGGGCTTGGGCGGGGTGCACGCCCCGTTCGAATCGATAGCTCGAATCACTCGCGATCCCCAGTCGCCGGGAACTGTTGCGCACGGTGACCCGGTCGAAGGTCGCCGATTCGATGAGGATGTCGGTGGTTGATTCAGTGACCGAAGTCTCGGCGCCGCCCTTGATGCCTGCCAGGGCAACCGGTCGCGTCGCGTCGGCGATCACCAGGTCGGATGCGTGAAGCCTGACTTCCCGGGCATCCTCGCCCAGTGGCATGAAGGCTTCGCCATCCTGAGCGCGACGGATGACGATCGCGTCTCCCTCGAGCAGGTCCAGATCGAAGACGTGGGTGGGCTGGCCCAGTTCGAAGAGCACGAAGTTGGTCGCATCAACCAGGTTGTTTCGCGGGACCTGTCCGATGGCTCGAAGTCGGTCCTGCATCCATTTGGGTGAAGGGCCTACGGTGACTCCGGTGATCAGGTGTGCGGTGTAGAGCGGGCAGAGTTTCGGTTCTCGGTTGTCCACCTGCATGCGTTGATCGATCGGCTCTCCGGTGGCGGCAGGGGCCGATTCCGGGGGTTGAAACTGGCGCCCGGTGAGCGCAGCGATCTCTCGGGCGAGTCCGGCGTGGCAGACGCAGTCCCCCCGATTGCTGGACATCTCGATCTCCTGCTGGATCTCGCCATCCTCAAGTTGATGTTCGCCTTCGAAGGGGAAGCCACACGCGGTCAGGGCATCGCCTTGGGTTTCGGCGGGGGCGTCGGGCTCCAGGTAATCATTGATCCATGTGACACTGGTCTTCATGGTGACACACGGTATCGACTTGGTCGCCTTGGTGGGGAATCGTCGCCGTTTGATGCCGAGTCCTGAATGGGCTGGTACCCTTTGCGCATGCCGAAACACATGATCAACCATCGTTCGACCATCATTCCACCCTGGGGTGCCTGGGGTGTGCGGGGAAGAGGCTGGTGCCTGCTGTTGGTGTGTCTGGGCATGAGTGGGGGCTGTGCTTCCCGCCCCGTGGACAGCCCGGTGGTGATCAGCTCCCAGGGAGATCCGCTTGCCGGGGTTCCGGCTGATTTCGAGGTTCAGATTCAGGTGATGGTCGGGCGAAAGTGTCCCGATCAGAATCAACTCCAGCGGCGAGAGGCCTCCATGCTGCTCCTGCCGGATGGATCACTGCACGCGGCAACCGGGCGCCTGGTGGTTCCGGGCAGCCGTCCAGGGCTCGCACGAACCCTTTATCAGGATCAGGTCGTTGAATTCTGGGCGTTGTTGGGGAGGCTGGACCTGTTGGAAGCCGGTGCTCTGCCGGTCGGTCCGGTTCGGCCGCCCGGTGCCATGGAAATCGTATACGTGCTCGAGATCACCGCGAACAATACTCGGCGTCGCATCATCGATCGTCTGGTCCAGGATGAGACCAATGCAGCGTTGGTCACCGTGATCAGATCATTGGGCGGACTTGCGTGGTTGCGGGATGCACCGCCACCAGCGAATCTCATCGAGCCGCTTCGCTACGATTTCGGACCAGATCCCTGGGCCAGGTATCGAGCGAGCAAGATGAGATCTGAAAACGAGCAGTGAGCGGATCGGAGGGGTCGTGTCTGTTCCTCGTCGTGTGGGTGATCACCGGGGATCTTGGTCTGGCTCATCTCTGACACTTTGATTTCGCGAAGCATTGGTCTGCCTTCCTTGGCACTGCGTTCATCCGTGCGTCGGCCGATCCGTGGCCAGGTGGGTTCCGTTCATCCTTGAACGGTTCGTGTGATTTCAAAGTGGGTCCTCTTGGTTCGGGGCTCCGGCGTGGGCCAGAGGTACCGTGACAATGGCCTTCCCGAATTTTTCTTTCCCGCTTCACCCGGCCTGTGGCGAGTTCAAGCGGGGGTCTGGGGCAGCCTTGAAGTCATGGACCGGGGTTCTCTGCGCGTAGGCTCCTGAATTATCAGAGCTCATGGGGTATTCGCCTCATTCCCTACAAACCCCCGAAAAACAGCAGTGTTTGGGAGTCCGCCGATCTGGAGCCCCTAGCGTGCGCGTAGAACTTTCACGCATGCATCCTCGATGCGTGGGTTGCTCCACCGTCCCGATTCACACGATACGGGTGGTCCACGGCGCCGGGTCCTGATCCGGCGCCGGTCCGGTCCATCCCGCACTTGACGACAGTCAGCAGGGGTTCCCCGATGCGCATCCACCACTTTCCGTCTTCTTCGAAATCCCAACCTCCAGCGAATTCTGCTTCAGTCTCAGCTCGTCCGACTGCTTCGGATTTCATCGTGAGCCCGGCAATGTGCCGGCGCCTTGCCGAACAAGATCCCACCCGGGCCCGTTCGGAAATGGTTCTGAAACTCCATGAGGCCTGTTCTGCCAGGATCTATGGTTTTTTACGTAAATCACTGCCAGTGGAGGCTGCAGAAGAGCTGACCCAGGAAACATTTTTAAGATTGCTGCAACATAAAAATCTTGAAAGGAAATCCATCACCATCAGTTATCTCTTCAGAGTCGCTCAAAACCTCCTTCGCCGGCGGTACAACGTGGCGGCTCGGGGGCGTTTCATTCAGGAGGCCGTCTACCGGCAGCAAGTCTCGGAGTTCACAAAGGAGCCGCTGGAGAATTCATGCGAGCACGTACTGGAGGCAGGGCCACTTCATGATGCCCTGCAGCAGCTCTCGCCCGAAGAACAATCCACCATTCGCCTCATCGTGTGTGAGGGAAAGAGCTACTCCCATGCAGCCAATGCACTCAAGGTCCCCATTTCGACGATCAACAACTGGAAGCACCGGGCACTGAAAAAACTGAGAGGTCTCATCGATGCAGCCGATGGCACAAGTTCAGACTACATCCATTCACATTGCACCCACGGAAGCACAACTCCTGAAGGAGATTGCGCAAAGCAAGCCTCGGGTGAAAAATCGTCTTCTCGAAAAGATACGTCGATGGGAAGCCACCGGGCACCTCGACCAGCCATTCGACCCGAGGCTCGAGCCGCCGGTTGAGGTCCATCCGCCTCTAGAAGACAGACTCATGAAACTCTAGGTTCAGGGATTCCGAGAAGGAACCCTCTCGAGTACTGCCATACACTGTGCAGATGGCAGAAGACACCAACGCATCTTCAGATCACCCTCATTCCCCCACGGTCTCGCCCACCGTGGGCATCGATCTGGGTACCACCAACTCGCTGGTGGCGGTGTGTGATCAGCGTGGCCCTCGCATCATCGAGGATGACCAAGGGCAAAGATTGCTCCCCTCGGTGGTTCGTTTCGATGACGACGACGTCCTGGTCGGTCGCCGCGCGCGCGATGAAGCCGTACTCCACCCCGAAATCACGGTCTCCAGCGCAAAGCGATTGATGGGGCGCAGTGCCGATGAAGTCGGTGACGCCGCGAATTTTCGTGGGGCCCAGGTGGTCCCCGGTCCTCGTGGGCTGGCTTCGATCAAGCTCGGAACCAGAGTGCTCACGCCCCAGGAAGTCTCTGCCCACGTGCTGGCTCGACTGCGACGCCTGGCCGAAGATGAACTGGGTACGCCGGTTTCTCGGGCGGTGATCACGGTGCCCGCCTACTTTGATGACGCGCAGCGCACCGCTACCCGCGATGCCGCTCGGCTCGCGGGCCTTCAGACCGCACGAATCGTCAACGAACCCACCGCTGCTGCCCTGGCCTACGGGCTGGGGAATCGTTCCGATGAGGAACGGGCGGTGGTGGTCTTCGATCTAGGTGGAGGTACCTTCGACGTGTCTCTGCTTCAGCTGCTGCCGGCCGAGGACGAGATGGAAGCCTTGTGCGAAGTGCTGGCGACCGCGGGAGACACCGCCCTGGGCGGCGATGATTTCGATCAGCTTCTTGCCGACCATATTCTCAACGCCGCCGGACTGGAGTCCGAGGCCTGGGCGCAGCTTGCGGCGCAGACCCGGCAGGCGATCATGCAGTGCGCACGACGAGTCAAGGAGCATCTTTCGGAACATCCTGTCGCGCGCTTGGCGCTCGACATCGAAGATCCTGCGCTGGCCACCGTGCTTGATCTTGAGATCAGCCGTGAACAGTTCGAGTCGATGATCGAATCCTTGGTGCGACGAACCATTGAGTGTTGTGCGCAGGTACTTCAGGATGGGGGGGTCGAGGCGGAAGCCATTGATCGAGTGGTGCTGGTGGGTGGTTCCACCAGAGTGCCTGCGGTTCGTTCGGCGGTCCGTGAGTTTTTCGGGGCCGAGCCCTACGTTGCGCTTGATCCGGATGAGGTCGTTGCCATGGGAGCCGCCGTGCAGGCGTCCATCCTGGACGGGACCCGATCAGACCTGCTGCTGCTCGACGTGATCCCGCTGTCCCTCGGTCTGGAAACCGTGGGGGGTGCGGTGGCCAAGCTCCTGGTGCGCAACGCGTCCATTCCCGCTCGGGCGAGTGAGCGATTCTCAACCTCGGTGGATGGTCAGACCTCGGTACGACTGCAGGTTCTGCAGGGTGAACGTGAACTTGTTGAGGATTGTCGCAGTCTTGGCACCTTCCACCTTTCCGGAATCCCTCCGATGCCGGCGGGAATCCCCAAGATCGAGGTGGACTTCATCGTCGACGCAGACGGAGTGCTTTCAGTCCATGCCGTGGAGTCTCGAAGCGGCCGGCGTGCGTCCACGCAGTTCGTCCCCAGCTATGGCCTCACCAACGACGAGGTCGAGCAGATTGAAGCGGACTCCTTCACCCACGCACGCAGCGATCTGCACGCGCACCGGGTGATCGATCTTCGGGTCAACGCCGGGCTCGACGTCAAATGGATCAAGGAAGCACTGGCCCGAGTCCGGGGCGATCTGGATCCCACGTACGTCACGGAGCTTGAAGCGGACATCCGAGCGCTCGAGGAACTGATCGAGGAGGCTGGTCGGAACCCCTCCACCGTGGATGCAGATGCCTTCCAGGCTGCCAAGGAGCGACTGGACCGGGACAGCATCCGTCTGCATGAAGAGTCGATCGCGGCCAGCCTGAGAGCCGATCAGGACTGATTTTTCTTCGATACTTGCCTCCCGGATCGATGCGCAGCAGACTGTAGTGAAGCCGCTGTACAGAACCGATGGCAATAGGGGAGAATCCCACTCATGGAAATCACCAGAACCACCACCGCCATCCTGAATGGCCTGCACGATTCGGAGAATTCCGAACTCTGGGAGGCATTTGATCGGCGTTATCGTCCGATCCTGGTTGGTTTCGCCCGAAACCTCGGCGTGGGTGAGGTGGATGCAGCGGATATCGCACAGGAGACGCTTTCCCGATTCGTTCACGAATACCGCGAAGGGAAGTACGACCGCTCGCGCGGACGACTGGGGGCGTGGCTGGTGGGGATCGCCCGCTACCGGATCCTCGATCTTCGGCGCAAACTCGCGGGTCGACGACAGATCGTCGACGATGATGCGGTTGCAGCACTCGATGATGAACGGCATCTCACCCAGGTGTGGGAGAATGAGCGCAAACAGGCGGTACTTCGCGAGGCGATGCAGGAACTGCGTACGAATTCCCGCACCGACCCTCGCACGATCGAGATGTTTGAACTTTTGATGGTGCACGGGCTCACCACCCAGGCGGTCGCTGAACAAATGAACGTCACCGACCACGATGTCTACCTCGCAAAGAGTCGAGTCGCCCAACGGCTGCGCACGATCGTGGAGCGAATCGAGGCAGAATACGACGATGGTTCCTGAGTCTGACATCGGGTGCCCTGATCGTTCGGTTCTCGAGCAAATGGTTCGTGAGGAATCGGTCCCCAAGAACGTCGATCAGCACGTGGCGGACTGTTCGCGCTGCCGCACCCTGCTCCAGGAGATCCGTTCCGAGAATGACCTGCTGAATTCCGCACTCTTTGCTGAATCGCGGAGCAACGGCCCTCGGGATTCAAGCACGCAGTCTGTCGAAGGCTACGAGGTGCTCAGCGAGATCCACCGGGGCGGACAGGGGGTGGTCTACAAGGCCCGGCAGGTCGCCACCAACCGAACCGTGGCGATCAAGATGATGCTGCAGGGTCGACTCGCCACTTCCCGCCAGCGACACCGCTTCACTCGGGAGGTGGAATTGGTCGCCGGCCTGCGGCACCCGGGCATCGTGACCCTCTACGAAAGCGGTTCCACTTCCGATGGCAACGACTATTTCGCCATGGAATACGTCGATGGATCCACGCTTGATCAGTGGGCTGAACTGTCGACTCCGTCGATCGAGAATCGAGTGACTTTTTTCGCTGAAGTCTGTTCGGCCATCAGATACGCACACGGGCGTGGGGTGATTCACCGAGATCTCAAGCCGGGCAACATCCTGGTCGATGAGCAGGGACTTCCCCACGTCCTTGATTTCGGCATCGCACGAATGACTCCCGATCGAACCTCCCCCGACGAGACGATGGCGACGCTGGCGGGTGAGTTCCTGGGAACCTTCGCCTATGCGTCACCCGAGCAATTGGAAGGTGATTCTGATCGCATCGATATCCGGACCGATGTCTTCGCCCTCGGAGTCCTTCTCTACGAGTTGCTCACCGGTTGCCGGCCCTTCGAAACCGGCAACTCCCTCGCAGAACTGATCACCAACCGGCTTGACCGGATTCCCGAGCCTCCGTCGAGTTTGAACGCCCAACTCGATCGTGATCTGGATGTGATCTGCCTCAAGGCGCTCGCTCCGGATCCTGATCGCCGCTACGCCTCTGCGGTTGAGCTCGAGGAGGATCTGCGCCGGTACCTGTGTGGTCAGCCGATCATTGCGCGAGCGGACAGCACTTCATATGTGCTCGGCCGGATCATCCGGCGCAACAAGATCGCGGTCGGTGGAGTCTGCTTGTTGCTGGTGGTCTCGATTCTCTCCGCGATCAGTTTCGCAATACTCTTCGCCGTGGCCGAGGAACAGAAACAGACGGCTCAGCGGACCTTGCGCGGTTTTCAGGACGCAATCGGAATCATCAACCCCGAATCCGGTCAGGGTTCGCATGACATGTCGGTCGAACAGTACATCCGAAGCGTCGAAGACCACGTGGAAGTCAAACTGGGTGAGCAGCCGCGCATTGCTTCCGCATTGCTCACCACTCTGGGGCTGATCGAACTGGCCTTTCGGAACACCGATCGCTCCGAACAGCTCTTGGAACGCGCGCTGGCCTTGCGAGTGGACGCCGGAGATCAGGCGCTGGGTGAGTCCTACCACAACCTCGGGCGACTTCATGCCGCCAGGCGTGATCTTCCTGCGGCCCTTGCCTCCTACCAGAAGAGTCTCGCGTTACGTACCCGGGCGCACGGTCTCGCCCATACCGACGTGGCGATGACGCACCAGCATCTGGGTTCGATCAAACGGCGGATGGGTGACTTTCCTGGGGCGCTGGAGAACTTCTCGACTGCGGAGTCGATCTGGCTCAAGCTGCACGGTGCGGACAGCGCACAGCTGGCGGGTTTGATCAACAATCGCGCCTGGATCCAGATCGACTTGGCGGGATCACCTGCCGCTCGTTCCGACGCGGCGCTTCGTCGGGCGTATCTGGAGGAGGCCCTCACACATCTGACGCACTCCGGAAACCTGATTCGTTCGCTGACTGCGCCCAATGATTATCGAGTGGGACTTTCCGAGCGATCGATCGGAAAGGTGCTTGCCGGTCTGGGCCGACACGAACAGGCAATCGACCGATACGACGAGGCGATTCGCATCCTTTCCTCACGGTTGGGTTCGGAATTTGATTCGGTGCAGCAGGCACAGATGCTGCGGGTCAGGTCGTTACTGGAGCTGGATCACAGCCTCGACCAAGCGGCCGGACAGGTGATGAAGATTGCGCAGCAGCGTGAAGCGCAGGGCGAGCGGTACCAAGCGGCCTCTCTCTGGCGGGGAGCCGCGGACGCCTGGGCGCTGCTTGCCGAGATCGAGCAGCGACGCGGAGATTCGAAGTCGGAAAGCCTGGCCGAGGCCCAGCAGATGGCGGCTCTGGATGAGGCGCAACGACTGCTTGGGCCCGGCACTCCTTCCGCCCCCTCCTCGTGAGAAGCGCTCATTCCGTCCCGCACCCGGTGCCCCAGGCGGCGAGAATGATTGCGAGGTCGCCACCATTGGTCACTCCGTCCTGATTGATGTCCGTGCACCCCGGCCCATTCCAGTTGGCGAGAATCATGGCGAGGTCGCTGCCACTCACCTGGCCGTTGTAGTCGAGATCACCGGGGCATGCCGGATTGCAAGGTGGTGGCGTGCATTGAATCAAGGCCGCCTCCGCACATGAAGTGTCCCAGCTCACCTCGCAGCAGAAGGGCCGCTGCAAGCAGACCAGTTCGCAGCAGGTCTCATCAGCGCAGAACGGAGTGGGGTGTGGTACGAAACAGTCTTCGGTGTTCTGGACTCCACAGGAGGATGGAACCGGTCCGACGGCCACCAGATGAATGGCGTATTCCCCAGTCAGTTCTTCGCCTCCCCAGGAATCAATTGGAAGTTGTCCGGCGGGAAAGGCGGGTCCCACGACATCCGTCGAATTCTGCGTCCAGCCGAAGATGCTTCCACCCTGGACGTTGCGCGGCCGGTTTCCGGCACCACTGATCGCGATGTACACCACCCCGGGATTCGTGATCGAAAACTTCCCGTTTGTCGAGGTGTTGCCGACTCGCGAGGGATTCAGTCCGTCCTCGGCGTCTTCGTTGGCAAGTAAGGCTCGGCCTTCAGCGTCGTAGACGCTCAACGTGGAATCAAATTCACTGAACCCAAGAGGCTCGGTGGTGGAGATCAGAAACTCTCCCGGGTTCATGATCACCACCTGGTACATGTCCTGATAGTCACCGACGGACGCGAACCCTTCACCGGTCTCCTCCTCTCCCTTGAGTTCACCACGAATGATCACCACTGCATTGGAGTCATCCTTTTCTACTTTCTGCGCACTGACCGGCAACGATCCGGCATCGACGGCATTGTCTCCGTCCCAGTCAGGGCCGAGGTGCATGGTTCCATGGAGGCTTTGGCAGCAGGCCAGGGTGGCCAGTCCAAGCAGGGTGGGACGGATTGAAATGAAATGGCGGCGAGTGTGCAGCATGGTCGGTACTCCTGGGGTGTTGGGCGCGGGGGGCGCTTCCGGGAGTTTCCGTACTGATCACCGAGATCTCTCAGCAGACGGGGGGAAAAGTGCTGGTTTTTTTATCGTTTCACTCGCAGGTGTCGTTCCACACCGCCAGAAGGGTAGCGAGGTCCGCACCATCGACGGTTCCGCTGGAATCAAAGTCCCCACAGCCGCTCTGGCCCCACGTTCCCAGGAGAGTGGCCAGATCCGCCCCGCCCACGATTCCATCCTGGGTGAGGTCTTGCGGGCATTCGAGGTTGCAAGGGGGAGGGCAGGTGTTCAGCGCCAGATTCACGCAAGCTTGATCCCAACCCACCTCACAGCAGAAGGGGCGCAGGAAGCAGACCTGCGCGCAGCAAGCCGCGTCATCGCAGAAGACGTTGGGGTGTGGGACATCGCAGGGGCCAGCACCCACTCGTCCACAGCCGGCATTTCCGTCGTTGCAGACCAGATCCGCGACCGTGACGCAGGCCGCATCCCAGGTGTCGTCGCAGCAGTGGAAATCAACCGAGCAGACTGATTCACAACATTCCGGGACGTCGCAGAACGGGAGCGCATGCACCTGGTCGCACGCACTGGTGTTCTCCGCACCGCACTCTGGTGGAATGGGTCCGACCGCAGTCAGGGCAATCGTGTATTCGCCGTATTGTCCCGGCTGGTCCCAATCAAAGATCGGCAGAACATCGCCCGGTACTGGACCGACCACGTCGGTTTGATCGGCAGTGAAATCAAAGAGCTGATTTCCGTTGGCATCGATGGGACGCGAGTCAGCCCCGCTGATCGAGATGTAGATGGCGCCCGGTCGGTTGATCGAGAACTTTCCGTTCGTGGATTGATTGCCCACCGCCGAGCCGTCCTGACCCTGCTCACCGCTGATGTTCGCCAGCAGCGGTCGGCCTTCGAGGTCGAAGACGCACAGAAGCGAATTGAAGTCGGTGCTTCCCTCGGGACCGCTCGTCTCGATCTCAAATTGCCCGGGGGAGCGTACCACCACCTTGTACATGTCCTGGTAATCACCCTGGGTCTCGCCGGCAAGCCCTTCTTCGGAACTGGGGCCGTCCAGGCAGCCCTTGACCGTTCGCACTTCAAGCGTGAATCCCAGACTGACCGGAACTGCATTGGAAGGTTTGTTCCCGGCATCCCCCTTGCCGCAGTCTCCATCCCAGTCGGGACCGAGTGCGGAGCCAGCAAGTAAAACGAACGCGGGCAGCGCCAGGAGTGCGGTGGTCAATGTGGTTCGTTTCATCCAGTGCACGGAGTCAGCCTTTCTTTCACCCGGGAGGGAAGCTTCATCTTCACCGGTGGTCTGCAGGATTCCCAGTGCTAAATCCCGAAGTGAGATCAAAACCACGAGTCTCATCCGTTCAGGGGCGAGAAGTGGGGATCATGAAGAGCCTATCGGGCCATCTCGGGGGTGCGTACGAATTCTCCGATGCGATAGATTCGCTGTGCGAGATCACGCACCATGAGGTTGGTCCGCGGGTCGGCGGTGCCGTCGGCGAGTTGCTGGGTGAATACCCGGATCTGTTCGCGCAGGCGTGGCAGCGTACCGCGTACCTTCTCGAGGTCTCCCAGTCGAGTCCAATCAGTTGCCTTTCGTGCGGCGGCGAGTGCCTTTGGAAAATCACGTTGATCGATCAATTCCAGCTCGGTTCGTGCGTCATCGAGTATGACCAGTTGCTCCGAGCGCATCGCCTGGCCTTCAAAGATGATTTTGGGAGTTCCACGCTCCACCGGTCCACCGGAAACCGCAAGCAACACGATGGACCCTGCACAAATACCGATGGGTGCGATGAACCACCCGACGGGGGTCCGATTTGATTTCATGGCCAGGGTTCCAACCCCCATCAGTGCCACGCAGAGGCCACCGATCCAGAGCACATCAACCACGTCACCCTGTACCAGCATGAACACCGTGCCAAGCAGAAAGAAGGCGGTGGCGATCAACCGGTTGGCCGACGACCCCTTGGGGTCTTCGGCTTTGGAGCAGGTGGCAAGCACCAGCCACGCTGCACCAGCCATGGAGAGAATCCCCCAGATGATCATTCGGCCACGCCGATCACTCTTCTTCCTTCGGAGCGAACTTGCTCAGACCCTTCGCCTCGAGGAATTGGTTGGAAAGTGCGTCGTAGATCGAGGGCTTGCAGATCATGTTTGCGATCCAGGCGGCCAGCAAGGCGGTGATCATCAGGGGCAGGATCATCCCGTAGGCATCGGTCATCTCGAACATGATCGTAAAGACGGTGATCGGACTCTGCACCACGCCGGTGAAGTAGGCACACATGAAGATCATCATGACTTCCGGTAGGCCGATGCCGGGGGCGATCTGATTGTTGAAGAGTGGATAGCAGAGCTGTCCCAGGCCGGCGCCGGTGGCAAGGCTGGGATCGAAAAGCCCGCCGGGAATGGCGCTGATGAGGCTGATGAAACTCGCTCCCGCCTTGGCGAATGGGTAATACCACGAAGCGGTGGCCGCACCGGTCTCATGCGCTTCCAGAAGCATCTGCTTGGCCTGGGCGTACCCTCCGCTGTAGCTCTCACCAAAGGAGCAGACTGCGATGACTGCCAGTCCCAGGCCGAGGACCGCCCCGGTCCTCCAGGGATGATGCACCAGGTACGGGCTGGTGATACGACTGGCCCACACCACTCCACGTCCGAACCAGCCTCCCAGGAACCCTGCGAAGATGGCGATGATCGGGACCGCCAGCCATTGCCGGAGGTCTTCGAGGAACGTCGTATCGGTCGTCTTGAGGCCCAGCGGTATGAGCGCATCCCGATTCTCATTGCCATAGAAGTAGTAGTTGCCCATGAAGAACACGCACACGCCGCAGGCGAGTGCGGTGGTTCGGATGATGCACACCACGCTTTTCTTGTCGAAGAGGTGCCCGACTTCCTCGAAGCAGAAGATGATTCCGGCGATCGGGGTGTTGAACGCCGCCGCAATGCCGGCCGCGGATCCCGCGAGGATCAGGCCTCGCTCCACCAGGAATGTCGGCAGCTTGCAGAACTTGGTGCAGAGGTACATGAAGCAGGCTCCGACATGCACGGAGGGTCCTTCACGTCCGACGGTGATACCACTGAAGAGGGCTCCGCTGAGCAGCAGGATCTTCCCGATGGAAATCCTGACCGAGAGCATGACCGAACGCTCCGGTCGTTCTCCAATTTTCAATGCGGCCATCGCCTGTGGAATACCAGTGCCTTCGGTTCCCGCGAACCATTTTCGCTGGACCACCACGATCAGCATCATCATGCAGGCCATGAACCCCGCCGGAATCAGGACCGCCCAGATCCCGGTGATCTTTCCTCCGAAGATGGATTCCTTGCCCTGCAGCATGTCCATGAACGTGCCGCCCCAGGTCTCGGCGCAGATGAAGTAGTAGGCGGCGAATCCAGTGAGGATCGCTGCCACCGAGGTCACAACCCACGTCTTCCAGGCGACGACTTTGTCGTCGCCGGTGTCCTCATGAGCACGGTTCTCGTGGGTCTCTGGCATGGTTCTTTTCGTCTTTGGATTGAGAAAAAGGGGGGTAGATTCAGTGGTTGATTCGCCTCAGCCTTCCCGCTGCGGCGACTTGGTAGCATCCGGCAATCAGGAACTGGATTCCGAAAAGAATGCTGAGGACCAGGATCATCAAGGTGGGGTTGGTGAGCATGAGAATCCCTGCGATGAAACTCAGAATACCCATCACGAT
This sequence comes from Planctomycetes bacterium TMED75, assembly GCA_002171655.1. GTDB lineage: Bacteria > Planctomycetota > Phycisphaerae > Phycisphaerales > SM1A02 > UBA8087. Next base: position 16,461 of record NHEC01000042.1, on the reverse strand, counting down.
GAGCAGCCCTCGTGCCTGATGTCCGCTGAGCCCGATGCCGGCCGCGACCTGCATCGCGCCCGCAATGAGCGTGGCGATTCCAACCAGGGTGACCAGAATCTCAATCGACTGCACGGGATCGAGAATCAGTACGATTCCGATGCCTGCGGCGATGATCGGCATGAACCAGCGAATCGCCGAGGAGGCTCCCTGGCTGGATTCCTGAGCCGCGGCGAAGATTCCGATGATCGCTCCCAGCAGCAGCAGGTAGCCGATGACGGTGATGAATGCCGTCACGGTGTAGTAGGGTGTGATCAGCAGCAGCAGTCCCATCAGAAACAGGAGGCAGCCATCGAGCATGAAGATCCACCACTTCGACGCCAGATTCTGGGGGGCTTTGATTGCAACGGGCATCTTTGGGAGACTCCTAGTCAGTGGTGATCGGGGGGCAGATGGAGCAGCACGACATGCCATCAGACTCAGATGATACTTCGGCCATCCTGGACGCGTGGAAACAGCTTGATTCGGTTTCGGGGTCCCGATTGGTCGAGCTGACCGCCTCTCTGGAAGCCCCGGGGGCCGCCGACATCCAGCGATTTCGGCGAGAGTGGCCTCCTCCGGTCGTTTCGGCGGCGATCGAGCTCGCCCAGGCCCGGCGACGGGCCGCGGCCAAGTTCACTCGGGCTTCCGAGCTCTGGTGTGATACCTCAGGTGTGGAACAGGCCACCTCGCAACGAGTTGGCGAGTGGAAGGCTCGCCGATTCGTGGAGGGGCAAGTCACTTCAGTCCTTGATCTGTGCTGCGGAATCGGCGGGGATGCGATGGCGCTCCGCTCCCACTGCGAGGTGCATGCGGTGGATCTCGATCCTCTTCGGTGCTGGATGACCGCACGCAATGCCGGGTGCACCGCCTCGGTCGAGGACGTCACGAAACTCGATCCAAGCGGTCGGTACGTGCATGTGGATCCGGCACGACGAGATGAAGCGAGCGGTCGTCGATCCTGGAATCCAGAACACCATCGTCCTCGGTGGTCTGAAATCACGGAATTGCTTGATCGATCCAGGGGCGCTGCGTGCAAACTGGGGCCGGGCATTCCGTTGCCCCTCGAGGGTGCTCCCATGTCCACGGAATATGAATTGATTCAGGACTCCGGCCAGCTCGTCCAGGCCGTTCTCTGGACTGGCGATCTGGCGCGTGACCCGGGCACCCATCGAGCGACCATGCTTCCCGAGGGAAGGTCGGTGTCCGGCCCACCGGGATCGGTTCGGATCTCATCCGATCTGCCGGAGTCCGGTACCTGGTTGATCGAGGCTTGCCCCGCACTCGAACGCGCTCGGCTGGTATCGCATCAGTTGGGCGATCGAACCGATGTCGGTGAACTTTCCGCGGGGCTGGGTTTGATGTGGTCCAGGACCCCGGTTGCGGATCCCTGGTTCGTCGACTGGCGGATCGAAGCGGTGCTCCCACTGCGAGAACGTCCACTCAAGCGGTGGTTGCGCGCGCACGATGCGGGAGAGGTGGTCGTCCGAACTCGAGGGCGAGCGGTCGATCCTGATACCTGGTCCAAGTCCCTCAGAGGTTCTGGAGCCACGCCCTGGGTGGTCTTCGCGTTGCGGTTGGGATCAACCACCCGGGCGATCGTCACTCACTGGACGGGCTGATCGGGAGAGAGGGCCTCGATTCGATCCAGATTCTGCTTCATCAACTCAGTGAACGGCTCGGTGCTGGTGAGTGAGGGTGGATCAGCCAGGGGCATGATCACCACGGGTTCCAGGCCCAGCCCGCGCAGGACTTCCATGCGTTCACTGGTCGGAGCTTCGGGTACCAGCAGGTGACGTGCACCAGTGGCTTCGATGAGTTTGCGCAAGCCATCCATTCCATCGTGGGGCTGCGGTTCGTTCCAGTGCCAGTCGGCCTCGTGCATGTCCAGAGCGCACGACGCCGCCAGGTACTCATAAACCGGTTCACTCCCAATCACCGGGGGGATCTGCAGGGTTCGAATCTTGGCCGCCTGGTCGCAGAGGACGCCCAGTTGCTTGAGCAGGCCATCCATTCGACCGCTCATTCCCTGCAGGTCAACCGCTAGCAGACTGCCCCGCATCGCGGCGCCGATTGCAATCGCTTGTTCTCGGGCGTGGTTGGGATCCAGCCAGGTGTGCGATGCCCAGTGTGCGTGGTGGTGGACGCCGTCGCCGTCCGGACCGTGCTGGTGGTCGTGGTCGTGGTGGTGGTGCGCTGATTCAAGCCACTGTGCCCTGAATTCCTCGGAGGTCACCACCGTGCGTGAGGCGGGCAGGCTGGCATTGGCGGTCCAGCTGGCGAAGTCGGCCCCATTGAGCAGGATGAGGGTCGCGTCCTGGATGGCGATGATCTGTTCTGGACTGGGGCTGAAGTTGATCGATGACTCTCCGTCCAGGATGGGGGACTCCACTGCCACCTTCGAGCCTCCGATCGCCTGAGCAAACGATTGCAGGGGGAAGTTCACCGCGAAGATTCTCGGGGGACCGGAGGATGCAGCGGTGGTGGTGGTGGTCTGATCCTTCGAGCCCTCGCAGCCGAATCCGACCAGTGAGGTCCCGAAGAGAAGTCCGCAGAGAAGAGTGGTGGTCGAGTGGTTCATGGGTACTCCGGAAGTTGGGGCCGGGGGAAGGGGTCAGTTGGCAAGTCTCAGTACAAGGTCATCGGGCAGTGCAAAGGAGCACCAGAGAACGATCAAAGCGAAGAGTACCGCGCCACCAACCAGGATCACCACCTCTGAAAGCAGGAGGGTTCCGATGATGGTTCGTCCCGCGCCGATGCGTGAAAGGGTATCCAGTTCATCGCGTCGAAGTCGAATCGAAAGTGCGAGCACCAGAGCGACCACCGCCAGGGTCGCCACTCCGGTCGCCACCAGGATTCCCGCAAGCAGTGCCCCGATCTTGAAGACGCGTTCGAGGACTTCGGCGATCACCACGCTCGGACGGGCCAGTTGGATGTCGCTTCGCCCTTCGAGGCGGGCGCTGAGAATCGTAGAGGACTTCGTGTCGCGGGGAATCACGATGACTCCCTCCACCGGAAGGTCCTCGGGGTTGCCGTGAAAGTGCAGAGTCTTGAGCCGTTCTGGAGTGAGTTCGGTGTAGGGAGTGATCGCGGCGCTGGCGATCGAGCGCCCCTCATCGGTGGTGCCCATGAGGACTTCGGGTTCGTCCTTGACCTCCTCGAGGTCGATGTGAACGTGGCCGTGGCCGGCGATGATCCAACTGGTTCGCAGGTCACAGAACACCGCCTGGTCATCCGGCGAGCGCGATGATTCGAGTACCCCGGTGATGCGCAGTCGAAGTGGATACCCGCCACCGATGTCCAGCAGGCCCTCGGGGTCGGTCAGTATCGTGTCTCCCGGTCCGAGCCCTCGCTCCGCGGCGACCTCCGCACCCAGAACACACTCTCCGGGAACCGCGAAGTTGCGTCCTACTGCGACGGTGAGCTTGCGGAATTCCAGGTAGCCCACGTCCGTGCCCACCACCGGAGCACCGCCCGCGCGAGCGGTCAGTGAAAGTGGAAGGGCCTCGGCCAGGTCCGTTTCAGAGATCTCCTTGACGGTCTTCGCGGGGATCGATCCGAGTGGCTCGGGCAGAAACCACAGCGTGCCCAGTACAAGGTCGATTCCACCACCCGGTGCGCCCACCACCAGCGGGGTGGTGTCGGCTCGGGCCATGGTGGCGGTCTCGCCTCGATCGATCAGCGATTGAATGACCAGGGGAAGTGCCCCCGAGATCCCCAGGGCAAGCACCAGGATCAGACTTCTGAATCCGTGAAAGCTCAGGTGCCTCCAGGCCAGGTTGATCGCATTCAGCAGGCTGCGAAGAGTCATGCGACCGCCTCGTTTCCAGCCCGGTTTTCCTGGGTGAGATCCACCACCCGATCAAAGCGGGGAAGAATCACATGGTCGTGGGTGACGACCAGCAGGGCGGCGTTGGCGTTTCGAACTTCTTCGAAGAGCAGATCGAGCACTGCTTCTCCGGTGTCGGGATCGAGGTTTCCGGTGGGTTCGTCGGCCAGGACCAGTTTCGGTGCACTGACCAGTGCGCGGCAGATCGCAGCCCGCTGGCGCTCGCCCTGGGAGAGACGGTGGGGGCGTCGCTTGAGTAGGTGCGCGATACCTGCTCGGTTCGCCAGTTCACGAGCTCGGTCCCGGATGTCCCGGGTGACCGGATTCCCGGCGAGTCGCACCGGCAACAGGATCGAGTCCAGCACGCTGAGGTATTCAAGCAATCTGAATTCCTGGAACACCAGTCCGATCGAGCACAGTCGCGCTCGACGACGTTCTGGCTCCCCGAGCTCCGCGAGGTTCGCACCGTCGAAGGCCACCTGCCCGCGGCGTGGTCTTTTGATGCCACAGGCGAGGTCCAGCAGAGTTGATTTTCCGCAACCGCTGCGGCCGATCAGGGCCACTCGTTCGCCGAGATCGAGGCGGAACTCCGGAAGCTCCAGCTGGAAGGTTGTCCCCTTGTAGGCGAACAGCAGATCGGTGAATTGAATGATTCGCTCAGCCATGACCTCTATGCTAGTTCGTTCACCCTATCCTGTCTCACATTTGATTTTTCACGCCGAAAGTTCCGATTGAACCAGCATGTTTCTCAAAAGCTTGCTCTGGACTGCACTCGTGTCTCTGGGATCTGCCCAGCCGTACCTGGTGAAGGGTGAGCCCATCGTGCCGGATGATCCGACTCAGCCTTGCTCCGAGGCGACCCCTCTGCTCCGTTTGCTCCCTGGTCCCGGTAACCCCCGCAACAGCGAGGGAGATCTGCTGCAGCTCGAGGACGGTTCCCTGTTGCTGGTGTGGACCGCGTTCAGCGAGGGAACCGGAGGCGACCATGATCCTGCTTCTCTGGTCTCGATGCGATCCAACGACGGCGGTGTCAGCTGGTCGCAGCCTCGGACCATCGTTTCCGCCACGGGCGGGATGAATGTGATGAGCGTGTCCCTTCGCAGGCTGGCGGATGGGCGCATCGGTTTGTTCTTCCTCCGCAAGCACTCTCTGGTGGATTGTCGTCCGGTGGTTCGCTTCTCGCGCGACGATGGGCACAGTTGGTCCGACCCGGTGGAGATCGTCCCCGAAGATGATTTCGGATACGACGTGCTCAACAACGATCGCGTACTGGTCCTCGAGGACGGGGCACTGCTGGTGCCGGTGGCTCGCCACGCGGGCGGCGGAATGACTCCGGACTTCTCTCCGGCCGGACGACTGCGCTGCTATCGCTCCGAAGATGGGGGGCGTACCTGGTCTTGCGGTGCGTGGGCACCGGCCGTTCCCGGCGTGGTGCTTCAGGAGCCCGGGCTCTTTGTCGGTACCGACGGTGCGATTCGAATGTTCGCTCGGACCGACGCGGGGGTCCAGTACCTGTCTCGTTCCGATGACGGTGGTCGGACGTTCCAACCGCCTCGCCCCTGGACGCTTCGTTCTCCACTGAGTCCCGCCTCGATTCAACGTCTGGAAGATGGCCGCCTGCTCGCAATCTGGAATGAGCCACCCGCGTCGGTCGATGCCAAGGACGCTCCTCGTACCCCCTTGATTCTGGCCTGCTCCGATGATGAGGGGGAGAGCTGGGGTGAAAGACAAAGCCTTTTCCAACACGAATCCGGGTGGTACTGCTACGTTTCCATCGATCAGTCCGGTGATACGCTGCTCGTGAGCAGCTGCGCCGGCGATCGACGAATCGGCAATGGCCTTCAATCCCTGGTGCTGTTCCGGCTTCCAGTACCGCCCCTCGAAACAGAACCTCGATGAAATCACTCCACCACAACCACGATGATGCCTTGGAGACCCTCAGCCATGGGGAATCCGCGAGGGACCTTCGGGCGGGTGGCAGCGAACGCCGGCAATCCGGCGTGTACGAAGTCGTGGTCGGTGCGTCGATGGCGTTGGGGAACTACCTGATGTTCTCCGTCGGCCTGATGTTCCTTGCGCGCTTAGTCGTCGATCAGAAGCTCTTCGGGGTCTACAGTGCGTCGATTGCAGCGATCACCGTGGCGGCAACCGCCGCAACCCTGGGCATGGAGAAGTATCTGCTCAAGATCGTTCCTTCCTACCGGGCCACCCGGAAATATGACCTGGTCCGGGGCTACCGATTCTTCGCCCCGATGGTGGTCCTGGTGGTGACCCTGCTGGTCGCCCTGGTGCTGTACGTGGTCTACCTGCTGAGTCCTCCGGAATCTGGTCTCGCCTCCCCGGCGTTTCTCTGTGCGATCTGCTTCCTGCCAGTGGTGGTCTGTGTGTGCTACCTCCTGGAAGTGGTCACTGCGGACGGAGCTTTTGTGGCCTCCACCGCGCTCTACCGACTGGCGTTGCCGGCCCTCTTTCTTGGTGGTGTTTTTCTGCTTGGCTACCACTACGGCCCCCGAAAGGTCACGGCGACCCAAGCGGTGGTGATGTGGGGGATCTGCTGGGCGGTGGTCCTGCTGTTTCTGTATCTGGTCTCTCGAGGCGTGCGGCCCCCCGCCGAACAGGTTGGCTCGCGCGCGTTTCGCCGTCTTGACTGGCTCAGGCATTCCTCGGCGTTTCTCACCTACAGCCTGTTGATGAGCCTGGTCACCAATATCGGGGTACTGGTGCTCGGACTGATTCCCTCCGCCAAGCAGGACACCGCAATCTATGCCGCCGCGGCTCAGCTTGCCGGTTTGATCATCGTCATTTCCACCGCCACCAACCGGTGGTACGGACCCAAGCTTGCGGCGTGCATCGCTCTGAATGATCAGGCCAGCGGCCAGATTTTCCTGCGTTCAAGGCAGATCATGATGTGGATCCTGTCGATCGGCTTCATGTTCTTCCTGTGGTACGGCGGGGAGTGGGCGCTGGGACTCTTCGGTCCCAAGTACCGGGCGGGCTGGACCGCGCTGGTGATCATGGGCTTCGGTGCCTCGTTCAACTGCCTTCATTCGCTCGCTCCGATGTACCTTCAATACGTCGGCCGGGAGTGGATCGTGCCGTTCCTACTGATCTTCGCGGTGGTCTTCCTGATCGGAACCGCGATTCCTCTCGGGATTTTCTACGGCACGGTGGGTGTCGCGATCGCGTACACCTCGACCCTGATCGTCACCTACCTGATCTTCATGATCCTGGCACGGCGCAGTCGGCAGGCGATGCTCACCCAACAGGGGACCGCTGGTCTGCGGAGCTGGCTCTGAACGGACAATGAGAACGTGCATCGATGCCGGCGCATTGCGGCCCGCATCGATGCACGCAGTGATTTGATGAAGCCTGATTAATTGAGGGACTGCAGGAAGTGGCAAGTTGCGGCAAGTGCTCCCTCCGCGGCGGGAGTGTCCTTGAGCGCGTTGAGCATCATGAAGTCATGCGTGATGCCGAAGTATCGTGTCGCGGTGACGCGTACGCCCGCCTGGATCAGCTTTTTGGCATATTCCTCGCCGGAGGCATGCAAGGGGCCGCAGTCGTCGGTGATGATCAGGGATGTGGGTTGCCCCACGAGCTGTTCAACCGAGGCATAGACCGGAGAGATGTAGGGGTCCTTGAGGTTGTCTTTGGGCGTGAAGTACTGCGACCATGCCCAGTAGAGGTTCGCCTTGCTCAGCCACGGCCCATCCTCAAGAACGCCGTAGTCAATGGCATTCGCGTCCAGGTTGACTGCGGGGTAGAAGAGTACCTGGGCCTTGATCTCCGGCCCGCCCTGCTTCTTCGCAAGAAGGGAGCAGGTTGCAGCAATCGCTCCGCCGACGCTGTCGCCGGCGATGACGATGTTGTTGGGATCGATTCCAAACTCCTTTGGATGTTCGTATGCGTACTTCAAGACCGCATAGCACTGCTGGTGTGCAGTGGGGTATTTGCCTTCGGGCGCATTCGTGTAGTCCACGAAGATGATGATCCGCTCCGAACATGATGCAAGATCGCACATCAGGCGAGTGTGGGTGGTGGGGCTGCCCATGACGAAGCCACCACCATGCATGTACACAATGGCTGGAGCCGGTCGCTTGACCCCCTTTGCGGCGTAGATCTGAATGGGCGTCTTCCCGGTCGGGCCGACGGACAGCACCTTCTTCTCGACGGTTATGTTCTCAGGAATGCCGTAGCCCGATTGCAGCGTGTTGAGGTTCTCCCACGCTTGCTGAGGTGACAGGGTCTGAATGGGTGGGCCTTGTTCGGCCTTGGCAACGAACGCGGCCGCGCGGGGGTCCATGATGACCCCTTTTTCAACGTACTGCAGCTCGATGACGGTCTTGACATCGCCATCCTGGTTGTTTGCGATGTTCTGAGGTTGTTCTTGGGCCGCAGTCGAAGCGGGAAAATATGCACTGAGTGCGCACGATACGGCAAGCATTGTCGGTACCACGTACTTCATGGTCATCTGTTCGTCCCCTGTCATTATGGTTTGGTTGCGGTGCTCAGCGGCGACTTCTTTGACCCCACGGAGATTGGTCGCCTCCTCTGAATCATGACTTGTATTCGAGTCGTTTGTCAATTCCGGAAGGAGGCCCCGGACTTCACGTAGCGCCGTTAATGCAAAAACAGCAGGGGCTTACGATCGGCTTGCTCACTCAGCTTGAGCAGCTCACGTATTCGGCACTCGATCTTTTTTCTCCGCTTGGTGGGCGGAGGAGACAGCACAGTCGTGTGCTGTGCAGCGACTCGGATACGTCCGGGTTTGGAATACGTGACCTGATCCGTTTTCCTGATCAGGAGCTCAGTCCTTCGACCGCCCAGCCTTCGCGATAGTTGGTTCGAACCCACTTGTTGGCCTCGGGGAAGTCAGGGAACGTCATGCTCTTGCTGTCGTAGGCAAGGGTCTGGTTGGGGAACCGTGATGCCAGGGCACCAAGTGACAGGGTCTCGCACATTCGTCCTGCGAAACCGAAGCTCGACTGCGTCGGGTTGCCGTAGAACGCTGCATCAACCCACTGGTGCCAGTGATTCTGATTGGGGACGTCTGGGAGCTTGACCGTGTCCATCGGGTCGCCGTTCTCGAAGAGCAGTGGAGTGCCGGTTTCCGGTTGCACCAGCAAGGTCCCCTTGCTGCCCACCACCGCAACGGTGTTCTGCTTGAGCGAATAGTCGGCACGGATGTTCAGTTCGGTGGGGCTGGGGACTCGCCCGCCGTCGGTCCAGTACAGCTTGACCGGCTTGCCGCCGCTTCCCTTGACGCCCTTGAAGTCGACAATGACTCGTTCGCTGCTGGGGAACATGTCCGCGGTGGCATCGGTTGCCTCGCAGATGACGGAGGTGGGGGTGTAGAGCTTGAATGCCTGGATCGGGGTGTCACAGATGTGGCACGCCATGTCGCCCAGTGCTCCGCAGCCGAAGTCTCGAATGCCTCGCCATTTGAACGGTGCGTAGGTGTCCGCCTTGTAGGGGCGCATCGGCGCGACGCCGATCCAGTCGTTCCAGTCGAGGTAATCGGGAACGGGGCTGCTGCCGGCGGGGCGATCCTCGCCTTGTGGCCACCAGCCTGCAGGCCGGTCGCTCCAACCGTGGACTGCCTGCAGTTCTCCAATCGCACCGTTCTTGAGCATCGCGAGTGCTTGCAGTTTGCCATCGCGTGAAGCGTTCTGGGTACCCATCTGGGTGGCGACGATTGGTTTGCGGCTGGCGACTTCCCGAAGACGACGTGATTCGTAGATCGTGTGGGTCAGCGGCTTCTGACAGTAGACACTCTTGTTGGCCATGAGTGCGGTCATCGCAATCGGCGCGTGCATGTGGTCGGGGGTCGAGATCGTCACCGCGTCGAATGTGTTGCCATGCTTGGAAAAGAGTTCTCGCCAGTCAGCGAAGGTGTCCGCTTCCGGGAAGAGCTCTTCCGCTCGACCGAGGTTGTTGCTGTCGACATCGCAGAGTGCGGCGATTTCAACTGCAGGATGTGAGGCGACCTGGCGCAGGTCGGTCCAGCCCATGCCCCCGACACCGATCGACGCGACGCGAAGGATCTCCGATTTCCCACCACGCCCGGTGTACGGTTTCCACGCCATACCGGCCAGCGGGGTGACCGCGGCTGCCCCGAGGGTGGTGCGAAGGAAGGTACGTCGGTTCACGGGTCGCTTTGGTCTGCTCACGGGTGGATCCTGTCTGGTTCGGGTGTCGTCACGGTTGTGGGTCAAGCGTCTTGATTCGAATGTTTCGGAATGCCACGGGGTGGCCATGGCCGCAGAAGCCAAGGTGGCCGCTGCTCCGACTGAGTCCAGGGTGTTCCTGCCCTGATAGCGTACCGTTCTCAACGGCCGCGTCGAGGTTTGCCTCCAGAATGGTCTCTCCATTGAGGATCACCACCACCTCACGCCCCTTCACGTGGATCGACTGCTGGTTCCACGCTCCGGTGGGTCGTTGAAACCCGCGTTTGGCCGGAGCGATTCCGTAGATCGAACCGTGGGTCTGCCAGGGCTGGGCGTTGATGTAGCCGGGGTGGATCGTGTCCAGAACCTGGGCTTCGAGTCCTGCGAAGGCAGGGTCTCCACTGAGGGGCGCCCGAAGGGCGATCCCGTTGTTGCCTGCGGGCGGAACGGTGAACTCGAAATGAAGGATGAAATCATCAAACGTGTCTTCGGTCAGCAGGTTGTTCCCGTGGGTTGCGTTGGGGTTGCAACGAATGGCGCCATCCTCCACCACAAATGCATCCTTCGACGTGCCCTTCGAGCCGGTCCAGCCGGTGAGGTCTCGGCCGTTGAAGAGCGACGTGAACTCCTCGGAGTCGGTACCGACTCGAGCGAGGGTGAGGTTGTCGATGAAGAGCGTCCCCCTCGCATCGGCGGGGTTGTGCAGGCAGAGCAGCGCACCGGCATCCCGGCCACGCGCCTCACTGTCGATCTGCAGTGTGGCATGGCTGCGCTTCCACCGGCCATTGGAGTCTCGCCTGATGTCTGAAACCGTACCGAGCAGTTTCCGCCCGTCCTCCGATTGCAGGCTGACGACGAGCTCGGGTGAACCGGCTTCGGCCGCGGTGCCTTCCGCCCAGGAACAGGCATAGCGTGCGCCGGGTTCCGGCTGAAACAGATCTGACTCGGTTTCGAGCAGGAGGATTGCCGTCGCCCCGGGTTCGATCGCGAGGAATCGCTGGTCACGCAGTTCGCGTTCTCGTGCCACCTCAATCACGGCTTCCGGGGTGGGAGCGGCCTTGGGAGGGTAGGGCGCACGGCGCAGGGTGACTGCGCTGTTGGTCCCGATCGGGGTGAGTATCGCGCTCGATCCTCCGTCGGCGGGTTCCAGAACGAACAGATTGCGGTCACTTGAGAGGTCCGCATTGATGATCGGAATCGGCGTGAGGTGGTGCGAGGATGTGGGATCCTGGGGTGCGAGGAGACTCGCCATCATCAGCAGGGGGGCAATCATGGGTTCAAGGCTCTCCGAGATTCGCGTCAGGGTCAAGCGGTTCGACGCTGGTTCGCTTCGAATCAGTGGGGGTGCAGAACGGCAGAATCGCCAGGACACAGATCTGGACGGCGGCTGCCAGCAGGTAGATCTGCCAGTAGGCCCATTCATACTCCTCGAAGGTGGGAGCAATCATCGCGCCGACCGAATAGCTGAGGTTGAGCATCGCCATGTAGGCGGTGAACTGCGTGGCCGCGACGATCTTCCAGCTCACCGACATGAAGATCGCGAACAGGGACACGCTCAGCGTCCCCTGGACCAGGTCGGTCACCACGATGTAGGTGCTTGCGAAGCCGGTGTGCTCCAACCATGCAATCGGGCAGGCGCCCGGCACGCAGAAGAGCGCGGCGTAGGCGCTTGCGGCAATCGCCGCCAGTCGCCGCGCGCCGATGCGGTCGGCGATGAATCCACCGGCCACCGACCCCAGGAGTGCCGCACCGATCCCCCAGGTCCCGGTGAGTCGACTGTATTCGAGTTGCTCCCACCCCAGGTCGTTCATGAAGAGGACCAGCCCGACGGGATAGGTCATCCCGTTTGGAATCCAGACCAGGAAGGCGAGCGCGATCGCCAGCAGGGTGTTCCGATGTCCGAACGACTTGAGCAGTCGGAGAACCAGGGTCAGGAAGGAGGCGTTGGCGGATCGTTCCTCGAGTTCACTCGCGTCTTCGACCAGGTGGCCACTGGAGTGGTCACCGAAGGGAAGCCGCTGTTCACCGGGTCGTTCCCGAATGAACAGAGGGACCAACATGATCAGGCCGAGCAGTCCGCACATCGTCAGGACCGCCGCATCAAAGCCCAGCTTCACCAGAACCACGCTGAGTCCTGCGCCCCCGATCGAGGTGCCGAGGTACTTCGACCCGTACATCAGTCCGTTGGCGCGTCCTCGTTGTTCCGGAGCGAGCAGGTCGACCGCGAGGGCATCGACCGAGACGTCCTGCAGGCCGCTGAAGAGATTGTGGATGAAGATGATCGACGCGACGGTGCTGATCTGGGCCACCGGGTCGTCGACCAGCAGCAGGCTCCCGGCGCTCAGGATCATCAGGCTCTGGGCGAAGAGGATCCAGGGTCGGCGCCGTCCGTAACGACGAATCTGATAGCGATCGACCACCGGACCCCACGCCCACTTGAACGACCAGGGCAGCACCGCGGCGGTCGCGAGCTGCGCGATGCCGTCGACATCGACCCCCTGGGTCACGAACCAGACACTCAGCGCGATCGTGACGAAGCCATGAGGAATCCCCTGTGCCAGGTAGAGCACGCACAGCACGGTGATCCGCAAGACCGGGTTGGTGGTGAGGGTGGTGTTCATGGAAAAGCGCATTCACCGGGTTCGGCTGCCGACAGCCTACTGCTTCGGGGCGGGCGTTGCGGCACATTCGTGCCCGCTGGGGGGACGGACCGTATACACTGAAGACCTTACACGGAGTCTCTTGCATGCTTTCAGTACAGGCGTTGATGGACGGGATCCTCGATTACGCGGGGCTGTTTCCTCCGGCAAAGCTCGACATGGTCCCGACGATGCGCAACTACCGCGACTATCGCGACGGTGCCGAGAGCTGGATGCTCGGTCGGATCGTCGTCCCCGTCGCGCGGTTCGATGAATTCGAGGCAAATGCCGAAGGACTGCTCGATGAGTCACGCGATCCGGTCACCGATGACTGCTGGGTGATCAGTGCGCTCACCGCGCCGATCGCCGAGGAGGGATTCAAGCGGGATCTCGACGCGATCGAAGCGTTCAACGATCGCCACCTGGCGCGAGGCAGTCATGCGGTCGCGGTCGACACCATCGAGGTCAAGGCGGCCTCCGCGGGTGAGATCGATGAGGCGTTGGAACTGATTCCCGAGTTCATCTTCCCCTACTTCGAGATCGATCACCGCCGTGATGTCCGCGGATCGGTTGCGGCGATCGCGGGCATGGATGCCGGGGCGAAGATCCGATCCGGTGGAATCACCTCGGACCTGCATCCCACGCCCGAGCAGTTCGCGGCCTTCATCAGCAGTTGCTGCGATGCGGAGATCCCCTTCAAGGCCACCGCCGGTCTGCACCACCCGCTGCGGCACCACGCGGACTCCGTGGGGTGCGACCAGTTCGGTTTTCTCAACGTCTTCGTTGCCGGCTGCCTGGCCTGGTGGGACGACGAAGTGACGCCCGACCTGCTCACGAGAATTCTTGAAGCCCGCACCCTGGACGACTTCACCTTCGAACCCGAGCGACTCGGTTTCGATGGCCACCTGCTGAGCTGTGAACACGTCGAGCAGGCTCGCGAGCTCTTCTGCCATGGATACGGCTCCTGCAGTTTCGTCGAGCCCCTCGAGGATCTGGTCGAACTCGGCCTCCTCACTGAACACACCACCGCCACCTGAGAGTACTCATGAACATCACCACTGATCCGAACCTGCGCAGCTGGGTCGATTCCGCCAACGACGCCCACACCGACTTCCCGATCCAGAACCTTCCCTTCGGAGTCTTTACCCGTCGATCCGCCGATGCTCGGCGGATCGGAGTCGCGATCGGCGATCAAGTCCTCGACTGCCACGAGCTCGTCAGCCGCGGTCTGCTTGCCGACACCTGCTCCACTGCGGCCTGTGCGGCGCTTGCCTCGGAACGGCTCAACGATTTCCTCGGACTGGGTGCCGACACCTGGCATGAAGTGCGGGCCGCGCTTTGCGCGATTCTGCGCGACGAGACACCCGCACTCAAGGATGACCCCGAGGCGCGCGACGCCTGCCTGGTCCCCCGGGACGTGGTCACCATGCACCTGCCGATGGACGTGGGTGACTACACCGACTTCTATGCGTCTCTGCACCACGCGACGAACGTCGGTTCGATGTTCCGTCCGGACAATCCGCTGCTGCCCAACTGGAAGCATCTGCCGGTGGGCTACCACGGCCGGGCCTCGAGCCTGGTGGTGAGTGGGGCGCCGATCACGCGACCCACCGGACAGACCGTGCCCGCGGACGGAGCGGATCCGGTCTTCGGACCGGTTCGGCTGCTGGACTACGAACTCGAGGTCGCCTTCGTGGTGGGTGCCGGCAACGAGCTGGGCAGCCGCATCGCGATCGAGGATTCCCGCCGGCACCTCTTCGGGGTGATGCTGATGAACGACTGGTCCGCCCGGGATGTCCAGAAGTGGGAGTACCAACCGCTGGGCCCCTTCAATTCGAAGAACTTCGCCACGACCCTCAGCCCCTGGATCGTCCCGCTGGAAGCGCTCGAGCCCTTCATGATCGACGGGCCGCCGCGCTCCGACGAGGATCCGGCAAACCTCGACTACCTCAACTGGGCGGATGATTTCGGGGTGGACCTCACCCTCACCGTCGAGATCAGTTCCGCCCGCATGCGGGAGACCGGAACCAAGCCGACCCTGGTCAGCACCGGAAATTATTCCGACATGTACTGGACGATGTCTCAGATGCTCGCCCACCACACTTCGACCGGCTGCCCGATGAGCCCGGGTGACGTCTACGCCTCCGGTACCGTCTCCGGCGTGAGCGAGGACTCACGGGGCTGCCTGCTCGAACGGACCTGGCGTGGTCAGCATCCGATCACCCTGGCCGACGGCACCGAGCGGAAGTTCCTCCAGGATGGAGACGAGGTGCTGATCACGGGCTTCTGTGAGCGTGAGGGGGCACGGCGCATCGGTTTCGGTGCCTGCTCCGGAGTGGTGGTTCCGACTCGAGAGCCGGTCACCGCCTGAGTCGGTTCGCATCGGTTCACATCGATTCGTGTCGCGCAACGCCGACTTCCGCCAGCGCCGCCAGCAGGGCGTCGGGTTCGTCGGTGCCCAGCTGCACCGCGACTCGGTTCGTGAACCGGATCATGATCGCGTCCGGAATCGCCACGTTGTAGAGCCAGCCTCGTCGGGTCAGACGAATGCCCCAGCCTTCCCAGAGGGCGGTCTTGACGTGGCAGGCCGAGACGCAGTCGGCGATCGCCCAGGATTTTCGGATGATCCCGGTCCCGAAGTGCAGTCGAATCGTCTTCGCATCCACTTCGATCGTCAGTGAATAAAACAGGATTCCGAGTGCGATGAAGACCAGGCCGCCACCCAGGGCAAGCCAGGTTCCCCATTGGGGCGAAATGGTGGCGGCGACGTAGAAGCAGACTGCCGCCGGTATCCCGAGCAGCACCAGGTTGAGCGCACTGACCTGGGTGTGTCGGTATGCGGTCACGTGGCGTCCTTCACCAGGGTGGCTCGTGGAAGTTCCACCGTGTCGCCCAGTCGGAGCTTCAGTCGATCAATGGTTCCGGGCGCGAACTCCAAGGCGAACTGGACCAGGTGCACGCTGCGGTAGCGTGGAAGTCGCGCTTCGTACTCCGAGCGTCGTTCGCCTTCTCGTCGCGGGGGTTCCTTCTTCATCCGGTGCATCGACTTGATTCGTCCCTGGGAGTCGACGTAGAGGATGTCAAGGTCGGTGAGGCATTCGTTCATCCAGAACCCAAGTTCCCGCGGTTCGGGGTAGACGAAGAGCATGCCTTCGTTGGGCGCGAGGCGGGTGCGCCCCGAGAGACCGCGGCTTCGCGAGCGCTGGTCGTCCGCGATCTCCATCACGAACGCTTCATCGGCGAGTTCGATCCGAAGGCGTTTCAGTTTCGAGATCGGATGCGGGGCGAGGGGGGCTGGTGGTGGGGGGCCGGCCTCCGACGGCTGATCCTGCGAAGGGGCTGCGTTCAGGCCCGTCGTTCCCGGCGCGCACCCGAGCAGCATGCCCAGACAGATGGCCAGGCCTCTGGTCAAAGGGGGGTGTCCACGGTCTTCTTCGAACCGTTCACGTGGGAGCCGTCCGATTTGTGGGTGCCGGACGTCTGGGGGAAGTGCTCGCCCTCCCAGCTCGCGGGGTAGGCGGAGTCGTCGAGATCCAGCGCGGCCTTGGTCGGGTGCAGGGGGCGGAACGTGTCGCACATCACCGCGAGTTCGTTGGTGAACTCCGCACCCAGGGACTTCTCGACCGTACCGGGGTGCGGCCCGTGGGGGATGCCCTGAGGGTGGAGGGTGAGTGAGCCGACTTCGATGCCCTTGCGTGCCTTGTAGTCACCTTCCACGTAGTAGAGCACCTCGTCGGAGTCGAGGTTCGAATGGTTGTAGGGGACGGGGATCGCCTCCGGGTGCCAGTCGAGGGTGCGGGGGCAGAAG
>NHEC01000041.1 GCA_002171655.1 Planctomycetes bacterium TMED75 | reverse complement strand
TGATGACACCGGCGAGCCCGGGCTTGGTCTGATCTGCCAGAGGGACCACGCACCAGCAGTGTGGGACCGTCTTCTCGAGTGGTCTTCCTCGGAAGGCACTCGGGGGATTCGCCCCGTGGGTTGGTCCGCCTTCAATGCCGCACGCATCGAGGGCGGAACCCCACTCTTCAATATTGATTTTGGCCCCGACTGCCTGCCTCATGAGACTGGAATGTTGCCGGAACGCGTGAGCTTTGAGAAGGGCTGTTACCTCGGTCAGGAGATTGTTGCCCGAGTGGAGAATCTCGGTCAGCCACGCCAGATCCTCCGCTCGCTGGACCTTGAGGGTCAGGGTTTGCCGATCTCCGGCACTCAGGTCTTCGCGCTACTGGACAGTGCTGATGGCGAACCACACATGGGCCCCCAGGTTGGCGTCATCACCAGCAGCACCATCTCGCCGATGATGGGGGCGAAGCCCATTGCCTTCGCCATGCTGAAGTACGACTACGCTCAGCCAGGATGCCGGTTGATGCTTGCGGCTGATGGTGCCCCTGAACTGGCCAGTGTTCGCGAACATCTTCGGTACCTTCCCGGGCAGTCCTCGTGAATCCACAACCAGTCAACCAAGCTCCAGGAGGGTTCGAATTCACCCCAGAGGTCGGTCTGCTGGTCCTGGGGGTTCTGGCCACACTCCTGCTGGTGGTGGTCTTCGCCTGGTTGTTGCGAGGAATGATTCGGGAAGATGCGCGAGACCGAGCGGCCGAGGAAGCCGAAGCCGAAGCCAAAGCCGAAGCCGAAGCGAAAGCCAAAGCCAAAGCCGAAGCTTCCAAGGAGCGATCATGAGCCACGGACACTCCGATGCGCTGCAGATCTGCGAAGTCGGTCCTCGAGACGGATTGCAGAACGAAACGGCCATCCTCTCCGTGGATGAGAAGGTCGAATTTGTGCAGCGGTTGGCGGCATGTGGTCTGACGGAGATCGAAGTCGGTAGTTTCGTCCGGCCGGAGGTCATTCCCCAGTTGGCAGATTCGGGCGCTGTTTTCAAGGAAATTCAGCGGGTTCCGGGAGTCACGTACTCCGCATTGGTGCCCAATTTGAAGGGCCTTGATCATGCGCTTGCGGCAGGGGTCGACAAGGTGGCCGTATTCACCTCGGCCAGTGAAGGCTTTGCAGAGTCCAATATCCGCTCGTCCATTCGGGCCTCGATCGATCGCTTTCGTGAGGTCGTGGTTCAGGCTCATCAGGCGGGCATCAAGGTTCGGGGTTACGTGAGTTGCGTGATTGAGTGCCCCTACGACGGACCGACCGATCCCCTGGATGTTCGCAAGGTGTGTGATGCACTGCGTGAGATCGGTATCGACGAACTCGATCTGGGTGACACCATCGGGGTCGCGACTCCCGATTCAATCTCAAGGCTCTACGAAGGCCTTTCTGAATGCTGCACTCCGTCTGAGTCCGTGCTTCACCTGCACAACACCAATGGTCGTGCGCTGGACTGCGCTCGCCGAGCCTTTGCGCTCGGAGTCCGGCGATTTGATGCGTCCTGCGGTGGGCTGGGTGGCTGTCCGTTCGCCCCCGGTGCCTCGGGAAATCTCTCGACGGAATCCCTCGTTGAATTCCTGGATGAGGTGGATGGGCCGACCGGAGTCGATCTGCCCGCCCTCACCAGAGTGGGCGCATCGATGCGAGAGCGACTGGGTCGGCAACCCTCCTCCGGCTGAGTGCTGCCCGACTTAATCGAGCCCCGGGCACGCATCGACTGTGGCCGGAAGGCCCCAACGTCCGGAGAGCTCCTCGGCGTTCTGCAACGTCTGCACGTAGCGGGGTCGTTTCAGTCCTGGAACCCACTGCTCGTTCTTGAGACGTAGGGAGACAACCTGTATGCGGTCTCCCTCCAGCAGCACCGCGTGGGGCTTGCCGGGAAACGTGAAGGCTCCGGTATTGATCACCACTGGCTTCTTTTTTCTGCAGACACTTGCTCGATGCGTGTGACCGACCACCAGATACTCCGCCCTGGGAAAGAATGTCCGGGCAAACAGGCGTGCGTGTTCGGGTGCTTTCTGCCAGTAGCGGAGGATCCTCAAGATCGCGTCCGGACGGCTCAAGACCGAACCCAGCGTGGTGAAGGTGGCCTCTTCTGATTCCGCTTCCCATTCAGCCAGTGCTGCGGCCCGAACGGCATCAAATCGGTGCTCGACCTGTTCGGTTCCGACCTGATGAGCGTTTCGTGTTTCAGTCCAGGCTTGCTTGATGGTCAGTGCGTGTCGTGCCCACGGTGCGATCATCGTGTGAAACGCATCACCATGCGTGATGATGAGTCGGTTGTCTGCGAAGCCAAGCCCTCGCCACTTCGAGATCTCCGGGTCATGGTTGCCCGCCAGCAACTCAAGCGTGGTGTTCCTGGCCGCCGCCTGCTCCCGAAAGGCTCGCACCAGATGCTGGGATCGCTCAATGAGGCCGGGTTGATGCAGTTCGGCCAGATCGCCGTTGACCACCAAGCGATCGCACTCGGCCAGCAGCCCCAAGAGTGGCTTCTCCGAAGTCAACCTGCCTCGTGGCATGTGGGTGTCTGAAATGACGAGCGTTCGGGTCATCGGTCAGCATTCATCTTCGGCATGCAGGCGTCCTTTTCTGCAGCGAAGATCCGCCTAGGTGTCCTGATTCGGGGGAGGCGGAATGTGTCCGACCGTGGGTCCGAAGGTGATGACGTTCTTGCCGGATCGCTTGCTCTTGAGGGCGAGCTTGTCGGCCTCACTCAGAAGCTCCCTCGTGGTGAGGCCGTCCCAGGGGAAGGTCACCAGGCCTGCCGAAATCGACAGGGTTCCCGGGGCATCGACGCCGATCTGCGGGAGTTGGAGGTTTCCGACCTGTTTCTGAAAGCGTTCGGCGATCTGTTCGATGGATTCTGGAGGGTGAGAGGTGGACGACCGTGGTCCGGACGGATCTGCAAAGACCACGACAAATTCATCTCCACCCACCCGAAAGACGTGATCTCCTCTGCGAATCACGGATCGAAGCAGTTGAACCGTCTCGCAGAGCACGTTGTCACCCGCTTCATGACCAAACCGATCGTTGTATTGCTTGAAATCATCGATGTCGAAGCACATCACCGTAACGGCCTGTTTCTGATCTCTGGCTCGCTCCAGCACGGTGTCGAGCACTCGTTCCAGCGCCCTTCGGTTTCCCGCTCCGGTGAGGTGGTCGGTCCAGGCCATCTGTTCGAGCTCTTCAAACTGCATTTGCAGAAGCAACCACTGCGCAAGCCACTCGACCCAGGGTTCGAGCAGAGGTTGGGCCGCTGCCTGTTCCGTGCTGAGGTACCCAAGTATCCCTTGGCTGCATGAGATCGGGAGTGCCGTCCCCTCGTGAATCGATCGCGACTCAGAGGGGTTCAGGGTGCCTTGTTCAGCCAGTTCGATCGGTATGAAATGAAGCGTCTCCACCCCAGTCTCCAAACGGATGCGATCCAGGGCTTGTTCAATGACCTGATCCTGCTCGATCATCGAGCGAACCAGCTCGACTTCCCCATCACTTGGAGCTGCAGTGTCGTACCGGGCGGTCTGGGATTCAGCTGGAATCCGCAGTTTCTGACGAACGGAGTTCTGATGCCGGGCCTTTTCGAGGGCTCGTTCGACTTCGGTCACCGCTTGATCTCGAGGCGATTCCTCTTGGGTGGTGGAATCCTCGGCCTGATCGATCAGGGTGAGTTCGGGCGCATCACCGGCCCGACGCTCCTTCTGGGGTTCTTCGCAGATCAGCTGGTCGAGTTCATCCAGTGTGAATGGCACAGACAGGACCGCGGCAAAGCCCAGGTTCATCGCTTCTTGTGTCTTGTTGGTGTCGGGCTCTTCGATCAGCAGGACAAGCCGAACGCCGGGATCCATGGTCTTGAATGCATTGACCACGTCGCGGTGTTTGAATCGAGTTCCTTCACTCAGAATCACCGAGGAGATCGGAGTGTCCACCCCGGTGGTGCCGGTGATGTGAATCGCTTCAAAGACGGATTCCACCACCTGCAGGCGATTCTCGGCGAGGTGCGAGGACACAGACTGGACAAGCTGTTCGTCCAGTCCATCACTGACCAGAAGCGGAATCGCTCTTCGGGACCGAGGCTTGCTGCCAATTGCAGTCATTCTCGTGGTTCCTCCGGGTCAAGGGGCTCTTTCGAGTCCGGCGGCGGTGCCTCCGTAAATTCACCTCGAAGCGCTTTGAGCTCGTCTAAGGTTATTTCCGTACGGGGCTGAGTCGAGTCTGGATCTGCTTCTTTGTGATCTGTTTCTGGGCTTTTTGCCTCAGAGGCCTCTGAATCACCGTCCTCGGCCTCATGCTCCGGCTCTTGTGGAGGGTCCTCACGTTCAAAGCTTCCGGTGAGCTTGAGGGAACTGTTTCCGAAGTTCGGCTTCGGAGGCTTGGGGACCGCGGCAGGTGGTTCTGTTGCGTTTGATGGCGGCGGCACGGCGGGCCCGGAGCCGATTTCAAGTGCCAAGCCGCCTGTGGTGAGGTTCCAGAGTGAGATTTCGGGAAGTGCTTTCTTGAGAAAGGCCAAAAGCTCTGGGATGGAGGTGTCCTCGTCTTCAGCCCATTCCAGTTCAGAATAGAGAAAGGCGATTCGTTGCTGGGGCTCCAGCCCAAAATCGATCCTGGGTTGTTCTCGGCGCACCAGCACACAGATCGCAGCCAAAGCGTTTAAGGGGTCCTGAACCGCCTCGATCATGTGCTCAAGACCACGCGTGGTCTCCGCAAGCTCTTTGGGACATGGCGTGTTCCGTCTTCTCAGAAGAACGATCCGGTTCACACCACGTGCCCTCAGAATGGATCTGAAGGTCACTTTGGTCACTATCACCTCTCCTCTTCGATCCTAACACGGGGAAGAGGCTGTGCAGCATTTCACTTTGAGCTCCGACCATCCTGCTGGGATCAGGCAGTGTTTTCGGACTCTTTCGACCGGCCGAGGGGGGCTCTTCACCCTCAAGCGCTGCAGGCTGCCACCAGCCCGGTGAAGAGTGCTGTTCCCAACCGAGTGCCCTTGGTTCGCTCCGGATGCCATTGCACTCCATGGCGATGGTGGTGCAGAGGGTCTCGAACCGCCTCGATCACCCCGTCGTGTGCTCGGGCAGTGACTTCCAGACGTCCGGGGTCGGTGATGGCCTGTCGGTGGTGGCTGTGCACCACTCCCGTGCCCAGCAGGCCTGTGACCTCGTGTTCCCGGCCATCCCAGTGCTCATCGGCCGTTGGCAACGAATCCGGGAGGTGCTGGTCCAGGGCACCTCCAGCATGCAGCGTGAACAGCTGCATGCCAAGGCAGATGGCCAGCAGCGGATGTGGGGTCTCGACCAGCTGGTCCAACAAGGCCACCTCGAACTCCTGGCGTCGTCTCTCGATCACCTGTGCTTCCGGGTGGGTTGCACTGCCGAATGATTCCATGATGGGATCATCGCCACCGGTGGTCACGAACCCATCGCACAGGTGGAGGTAACGAGGGATCGCAGCCTCGATGAGGGGAAGCATCAGCGGAGTTCCCCCCGCTTGTTCGATCGCTTCGGCGTATTCAATACGGCATCGATACTGCGTCGATTCCATGTGGACCGAGAGACCGATGACCGGCCGACGAATCACATCACCAGCTGCAGCACTCACTCTTAGTTTTCCGAGCTCTTGAATGTGACCTTCACTTCTCGAGCCGGCGGTGCGTTGTCTTCCCAGGGCCGGCTGAGTTTGAAGGTGGCGGTATCCGGATGATCCGAATCCGACGAGCGCTTGAGCACGTAGATCACTTCCATCGGGCCACCGGTACGTCCGTCGTCGGTCAGGCTTCTCGTACTTGTGTTGACCAGGCTGAGTCCATCGGAGTGTGCGGCCAGTGCCCAGGAGTATCCAGTACCGGCTTGGAATGGAAGGGTGATTTCAGCCGTACCTCCTTGTGCCACAGCAATCGTGAAGTTCTCTTCTGCTTCGGCGTCGTCCGTCTTTGCGGGGACCGCGAGGAGGACGGTTGAGGATTTCTCCGAGTTGGAGTGGTGCGCGTGCGAATGGGTGTGTCCCGTGGAGTTGGTGGGGGTGTTCTGGCACGCGGGAAGGGTCATTCCCCCCAACGCGGCAAGCAGCAGGGGAAGGACTGTGGCTTTTGACATGGTGGCAGCTCCATAATTCGGGTTGGGACGGCCTGGGGCCGGTTTCGATCAGGGACACGGGGGCCGTATTGCGATGTTTCAGTGTTCAGGATACCCTCTTTCCCTCGGTTGCCGCCCGGCGCCCGCCAGGCGGAGGTCCCTCGGGGCCTTCCAGAACTGACCTCCTACCTTCAAGGTGATCCCATCATGTCCCAGTTTCACACCCCCGGTCCCCAGCTCAAGATGAAGACCGGTTCCGACGGTCGCTTTTATGTCGACTACAAAGACGTTGAAATGCTTCGCCGGATGATGACTCCCAACGGGAAGATCTATTCCCGCAAGCGCCTCAGTACGTCAGCTCGGGAGCAGCGGATTCTTGGCAAGGCGATCAAGCGGGCACGTTTCATGGCCCTCCTGCCTTACACCAGCGCCACCCTCTGAGCCGCGCTGTTCCACCTGATTCTTCTTTCACGCGAATGCATGGCCTCCTCGTTCACCATCCTGTGGAGATCGAGTGGCGGTATGTGCGTACTTCTTGTGAGACAGATTTCCTGAGAACCCCGTGGGTGTTCAGTGGGCTCGGGTGAACCGATCCTTGATGATGCGGAACATCTTCGGAATCCATTGGATGAAGAGAAACGCTCGAAGCCTTCTCAACGATTCCGATTCGGGAGACTCCTCCAGGGCGCGCTTCAGACGGCGGCTTGCAAGTCCTGGTCGCCCTGCTCTGAGTGCGGAAAGCACGAGATTCTCCTGAACCGTGGCGTTGCTTCGATCCATCCTTCGGAGCTTTCTTGAGAGGCGGTCTCCGCCTCGTCGATCTCCGCCATCGAAACAGGCGAATGCGGCGCGTCGGAGCAGCTGGATATCATCAGGGTGTCGAAGCAGCGCCTTGCTGAGATGATCTCGCGTCACTCCGGGGAGTCCCGCGGTGATCAGCAGGTCGGCAAACCACAAATCCTCTTCCCTGCTGGATTCCTCGGAATGGAATTCCAGATGTTCAACCAGCGTTCTCTGGGCCTCACGGGTGCGTTTGAGCGCAAGCAGGCATTTGGCGAGTTGCAGCAGCACCGAGCTCCCCTCGGGGTCCAGGCTGCGCACCAACTCGTATTCGCTGATAGCCAATTCGAACCGGCCCAGCCGGCTCATCACGTCGCCGAGTCGGCGGTGGGCTTCGATTTCCGCGGGTTTGATCTCAAGCACCCTTCGGTACTTCTCCTCGGCTTCACTGAGCCTTCCGAGCTCCGTGAGTAAGTCGCCGAATTCCAGAAGGGTGTCCGCTGATCCGGGGTTCTCCCTCAGTTCTTGAAGGTACATCCTGATGGCTCGGTGTGAGCGCCCGTTCGCCGCGAGGGCCGCCGCCAGTCGTGCCCGTACCCGAGGCAGGCTTGGTTCCTGTCGCAATGCTTCTCTGAAGCACCACACGGCTTTCTTCTGTTCATTGCACTCAAGCAGGCTCTCACCCATTGCGTAGAGGCAGTTGGGGTATTCCTCGAGGTACTGTTGAGCGAGGAAGTAGATATTCCTCGCTTCCTCATGCTGGTTCATTCGTGCCAAGGCATCGATTCGATGGGCCCAGGCCTCTTCGCATTCCGGAAGCTCCTTGCAGCCATGCTCCAGATGCACCAGCCCCTCTTCGAGTCGTCCGGACTTGCAGAGGGCGATGCCAGTGGCAACTGTGATCTCTGATTCATCAGGCAGAGACTTATGGGCCTCGAGGTACCAGTTGATCGCTTCGTCGATCCGTCCTGCGGCATCGAGGGTCAGTGCCAGATTGAACTGCCAGTCTCCGCGGTCTGGGGCGATTTCCAGGGCCCGGCGCAATGACTGTTCCGCTTCCTCAAGGCGTCCGCGTCGAAAGAGCTCCAATGCCCGATCAACGTGTTCCTCGGCGGTGTTCCAGTCAGTCATGCGCAGCCTCCGGCGGTGTGCCATTAGATTGTTCGTTGTTTCGACCTCTGTGGCAAGTGCCGCTTGCGATTCTCTTTCGTATCCGTCTTCATGAAAGGGCGGCCTCATCAGCTCGAAAACGGGATTTGGCCTGTAGAATCAGCTTCGTGGTTGAATATCATTCTGTTCCATCAATGCCAACTTTTCTGACCAAGCAGACCTCCGCATGCTCTTTCGGCTCTTTCAACGCGATTCGCCCCTTTCAGTACTGGCCTTGTCCAGTCTGATGTCTCTCATGCTTGGGAGCGCTTCGGTCTGTTCTGCCGATGATGATCTGGCGTTCTACACTTCGATCCTCAGCAACTCGGATATTCAAATCGAGGTGCGGTCCAATGCCGTTTCACGCATGCTTCGACTCGGTGGAGAACTCCCTGAGCGAACTATTTCTGAAATGCTTCGATCGGGTGATGATCAGGTCATTCAGGCGATCGCCCAGGCCCTGGTCGGGGCCGGGCCGCCCAGTCCATTGTTGACCGATTCGCTGATCACGGTGCTGGCGGTCACCACACCCGACAATGGTGCGCTCATCGGAACCACTCTTTCCCGTCACGGAGATCCGGTTCTCGAATCGGTGCTCGAACTCCACGAAAAGCAGCGTGCGGCGGACGGCTCCCGTATTGCACTGATTCGGTCGGTGGCCGCCTTCCAATCCCGACTTGCGGTGGACTCTCTGGTCACGTTCTTGAAAGAACCATCCTCCTCCGAGGAGCTTGCTGCTGCCCTGCGCGGTCTGCGGGAGATCACCCGACTCGAACTCGGAAACGATGTCTCGAGCTGGGTGGGTTGGTGGAATGCGGTGGGGGACATGCCTCTCGAACAGGCCATTGGTGCCGTCTCGCGTGATCGCGAACAGAGACTGCTCGAGCAGGAACAGCAGATTGCACTGCTGAATCAGAAGAATCAATCGATCGGTGAGCGCCTTCAGCAGGTCCTGGCCGACTGGTTTATCACGCTTCCGGAGGACCAGAAAGAGCCTGCACTGCGCCAGCTGCTGGCTGAAGAACTGGTCTACGTTCGGATGTTTGCGGGGTTGCAGGTCCAGAGAATGCTGCGCAACGGAGTCACTCCTGAATCCGACACGATCGACCAGATCATGCGGCTGCTGGATGATGACGAAAGCGCGTTGCGTATTCTGGCGGCTCAGCTCGGTTCGGCAATGCGGGTCGACGGTCTGGCGGATCGATTGGCGGCCAGCATCACTGCTGAAGACGATCCACAGGTTGCCTCGATGCTGATCGAGCAGATCGTCCTGGATCCAAGCCCCGCGGCGTTCACACCAGTGCTCTTCCGATTGAACGATCCGGTGACCGCTCAATCATCCGCGCGGGCACTCGCCCGCCTGGTCGATGTCGGAATGGTCCCGGATGACTGGGCCGTACGATCCTTGGAGTCGATTCGAGGCCTGCACTCCAGCCACCCGATGCCTTCTTCTGCGGCGTTGTTGGTTCTTGCCGGAGAACCCGAGGATCTGGATCGCGCGGTCAACGATCTGGAACACGAATCCCTGGCCGTGCGTCGTGCGAGTGCAAATGCTTTCGTGGTGCGTGGCAGATTCGACGAAGTGCTGGCCCGTTCGGATGATCCTGCCATCCGGCCTGCGGCAATCCGTGCTTTGGACCTGGTGGAGCCGACCACCCAATCGCTTGATCATCTGTTGTCCTTGACTCCGTCTGATGCAGAGGTGAACCAATGGAAGAAGGTTGTCGAAAACCATGCCGCTCGTTTTCCGATTGATCAAAGAATCGACGTGGATGACCTGCTTTCCAAGGATGATCGGGTCCCTCGACAATTGAGATTGCAGGTCTTGGCCGCCGCCCTTTCCTCATTCGGTGAAGGGGCCCCCTCTGAGCTCCAGTGGGCGATTCTGGATCGCCAGACCGAGCTTCTGGTCGAAGAGGTGCGTTGGCAGGAGATCAGTGACACGCTCTTTGGACTCGATTGCAGCGGTCATGATTCCTTGCGTCTTCGCCTCTTCATCGCACGCATTCGTCTGGGTGACTTTGAAGGAGCGGCCCAAGTGGAATCAAATCCGCAGCTCTGGATCAATCTGCTCGATGGAACCTTCAAGGTGGCCCCCGCGGAGGCCGCAGTCATCGCAATTGAAATAGAACAGCGGTTCGGCGAGCAGTTGAATGAAGCCCAGCGAGAGCAGCTGGAGTTCATCTCTCAGAGCTTGGCGGTTGCCAGCGTTCTTGAGGTCGGCCCGGACAGCTGATCCGGATTCACACGGTCGGAGAGCATCTGACCTCTTTTCGTGTGGCTCTGGGTAGAGTCCCCCGACCCCTCGCATGGGCTGCTTGGGAATCCACACAATACGCAAGTCCGTTTCGGTCGAATCTCAGCGAAAGAGGCGTTTCACCGGTCGGCCGGCCGTTCGGATCAGACTGTCAAGAAACCTCACCCTCGAAGCTTCCGACCGGCATTGGTCTTCGTGTCGTTGTACCGCAACGCGCATCGTGTCCACTCCGAACTTTTCCAGATCCGCCTGGAATCGGATCTTGACCTGTTCATACAGCTCCAGATCAAGCTGATTGGCCTCCATCAGAGCATCTCGGTCTTCGGCGGCAAGTTCCGCGGATTTCTCGGCACTTCGGCCACGGTTGGACTTGTTGTAACTCACGATTGCAGTGGATTGCCAGCCACAGTGGCGGCCAAGAAGAACCAGTGTCTCGGTGAAATGCTCCTGCATTCCGACCACATCGATGTTTTCATGGAGTCGCTCGGTGGCGACATCCAGCATGGTCCTGGTGACGGGTTCATCCATGATGATTCTTCCCCTGTCGCCCGCCAAATAACGAACCTGCTGGTTGTCCAGCATGAAGTTGCGGAGCTTCGGACCATAGTTGATCGCATCTCGGACGCTGGTGCCTTCAGGCAGTCTGGTGGTTCCGCCCTGCCCGAAGAGATACTTGTAGGCCGAGTAGGCTCGGGCGACCGGCTCCCGATAGATCGAGAAGTAGAAGCAGGGGATCTTGAAGTACTGGTGGATCCCGTATCCGAAGTGGCCGTTGCACATTCGGATACCGCGTTGCTTTCGTGCACTCAGCTCGTCGATCATTCGAACGCGTTGCTCAATATCACCTGCTCCGGGGAATCCTTGTGCCCGGTGCAGATGAAACCAAGAAGGCACGTGGGGAAACACGACCTTGCGCCGGATCAAATTGTAGAGGGTGATCCCCGCGGTCTTCGGATTGTGCAAGAAGAGTATGGTGCCGTGACGCCTCACCGGCACAGTGTAAAGCTTGACTCAAGGACAGGCAACACAGCGGCGTCTCGGCTTTCAAACGAGCGGACACGCCCCGTTCAATAGACCTCGAGCATGCAGCGATGCGTGGGGCGTACGTTCCTTCGAATCGACTTGCTGTCCCAGTCGGCAGGCTCGACGTCGAGATAGTCGTCCTTGATCTTAATGAAGGGATCACCGAGTCCTCGGGCAGCCAACATCTTGAATACCCCCAACTGCATTCCGGCCAGCCCGCACATGTACATCAGGGTTCGGTCCTGCTTGAGCAGTTGCTCATGCAGCTGGATCTGTCGGTCCAGATAGTGGTGGATGTACCCGCCCTTGGTTCCATCTGGTTGAATCTCCCTGCTCACTACGGTGTGGTAGTGGAAGTTCGGGTGTCGTCGAGCGAGCTGGACGAAGTAATCGTGGTACAGCAGGTCCGTGGTGTATGGAGCTCCCATCACCAGATGGATCTCACTGGAGACGGGTGAAGCCGGTGAATCAAGAAGGTCCATCAGCATGCCCCGAAAGGGGGCGATCCCGGTACCGGTGGCCAGGAACAGGTAGTCGTGCTGCTCCGGATCCTGAGGGATGAGGAATCGTTTCCCCGCTGGTCCGGTGACCTGTACTTCGTCTCCAACCTGGAGGTTGCAGAGGTAGTTGCTGCATTTTCCGGTGAACAGCTGGTGCTCCAGCGTGGAGTCCTCTTCCCCGGGGAGGTCGAGCTCCTCGAGCGCACGCTTGCAGGTCGTTGAAAGAACCTTGCCTTCGCCGTCTTCGCCCCGACTGGGAGACGAGATCGAATAGAGACGCACTTTTTCCGAACGTCCTCGAGCATCGATTCCCGGCGGCACGATTCCAAATGCCTGTCCTGCCCGGAAATTACCTTCCAGCGGGGTTCCAGTGACATCAATTGAGATGTGTCTGATGAAACTCGAGCTCTTGCCGTTGAGGCAGGGAACGTTCTCGACGACCTTTCCCGTGACGGGTTGAGTCGGCGGCGCCAGCTGCATCTGGACCTCTGGCAGGATGGGATCTCGAGAGACTTTCGGTGATTCTGCTTGCATGCCCTCATGGTAGCAGTCCGCATCGCTCCGGACTACTCATCGTTGAATGCAAGCACCTCGTTTCACTCGGAAACGAGGTGCTTTCGTTCATTCAAAGCTGATCGATTCGATCCCAGGGATCAATCGTATGCAGCCGTCACCGTGGGCAGGTTCACGGTTTCAAGTTTCAGGTTCGTCTGGATCCTGAAATTGGACTCCGTTCGGTGCCGCTCGGCGAAGAAGAAGCTGAGTCGATAGACCTCCTCATTCTTGAGACCGAGCCGATCGAGTTCGATTGATTGCTCCACGGCGTTGTGCACTCCGCCGACGTCGATGACCAGTTTGTCATCAATGAAGACCCAGACGTCGTCATCTCCACGGAAGGTGAAGACTTGTGCACCGTCAGCGTCGTAGGTGAATTCAGTGTGCAGTTCGAAGGTGAAGTGAAAGTTTCGGTCCGGTGCATTCGAAAGAGGGGCTGAGTTGCCGAAGAGCTGGTTTTCGATCGGGAAGAAACCACCGACTGCCTGGCACCAGGTTGATTCCTCGCTGTCGAACACGAAGGAACCATCGTTCTGCTTTTCAAGCTCGAGCTCCAGAGTCCTCGACATGTTCACTCCCAGTGCGTCATTGAACCACATGTCGAAGCTCTCGCTGGAGGAGATCCCGCCATCGTCATAGCCTCCTAAGCGACCGATGATGTCTCCGCGAGTCGAGTCGTAGACGGACCAGCAGATCGGATCTCCACTGGAATTCTTGAACTGACGTCGAAGTTTCCTTCCGCCACCACTGAAGACCGGCTTCCCGTCTTCACCCAGTTCGCTGCTGACGTTCATCACGTAGAGCCCGAATCCGCTGTCCGGCTTGCGTTCAAAATCGGGATGACCACCTTCGGTGGTTCGTTCCTTGAAATCTCTGACCACGCCCGTCAGGAGGAGCACATCCTGGTCCTCATCCGTGGTTTCTGAGCTGTGGCTTGCCCCGGCTCCCAGGGCCAGGCAGCCCGTGATGATGCCGAGGGTCGAGGCACAGATGAGTGACTTGCTGTAAGGTCGCATGGAGTTCTCCTGCTGTTTAGTACGCCTGCCGAAAAGGACGGTACGATTGGATCGGCCGCCTACCAAGGATTCGGATCGGGCAAACCAGTGGGAAGCTTGAGTTTGTTCCAGACGTACCGGTCATGACGGCAAAAAAGAGGTCGGTTCAGTCCGTATTCAGGGCGTTTTCGACAAGATATAGGGCCTTCGGGCCCGCTCCAGGCACTGCGAACAGCCAGCAAGGACGAGGCTTTTCATCATGGATACATTCGTCATCGAGGGTGGTGCACGACTCTCTGGCAGGCTTCAGGTCGATGGTTCGAAAAATGCGGCCCTCCCGCTGATGGCAGCTTCACTGCTTGCCGACGAGGAGTTGGTCCTCCGAAACATTCCGGACCTCAGTGACGTGCGGAGCATGAAAGCCCTTCTGGGCCAGCTCGGGGTGGACCAGGTTGAGGCTCAGGACGGTTCCTGGAAGACTCAGGTCGGGGATCCGACTCTGTGTCATGCCCAATACGATGTGGTCAGCACCATGCGTGCTTCCATCTGTGTGCTCGGACCACTGGTCGCCCGGCGGCACTACGCCCGGGTCTCCATGCCTGGTGGCTGTGCTTTTGGGCACCGTCCGATCGATCTCCACCTGCGCGGGCTTGAGGCGTTGGGCGCTCGGATTCGACTGGAAAATGGCGACATCATCGCTGAAGCTGATCGACTCAAGGGAGGCACCATTTTCATGGGTGGCCCCTTTGGTTCGACCGTCACCGGAACCGCAAACATCATGTCTGCGGCGGTCCTGGCCGAGGGAACCACTGTGATTGAATCGGCCGCCTGTGAGCCGGAAATCGTGGACTTGGCCAACCTTCTGAAGGCAATGGGGGCAAACATTGAGGGTGCGGGATCACCCCGTCTGGTCATCGAGGGCGTTGATTCGCTCTCCGGGGCCGACCACAGTGTCATGCCGGATCGAATCGTGGCTGGAACCTGGGCGGTGGCCGCTGCAGCCACCAACGGGGAAATCGTACTCGACCGCTTCCCCTGGGATTCCCTCCTGGCGATGGTCGATGTGCTCAAGCAGGTCGGCGTGCGGGTCGAGCGGCTGGACGACGGTCCGGAGTGTGCTCGGGAGGCGACCGTGCGCATTACCAGCGAACGGCATCTTCGTCCCGCAGTGATCACCACCCAGCCTCACCCCGGGTTTCCCACGGACCTTCAGGCCCAGTTCATGACGCTGTTGTGTCTGGCTGAAGGCAACAGCGTGATCACCGAGAAGATTTATCCCGAACGGTTCATGCATGTGGCGGAACTGGCCCGCATGGGCGGTCTCTTCACCCGGCAGGGACCCACTGTAGTGGTCCAGGGTGTGAAATCACTTATCGGTGCGCCGGTGATGGCAAGCGACCTGCGAGCGTCTGCGTGCCTGGTCATCGCCGGACTGGCCGCCCAGGGGACGACCACCATCAACCGTGTGTACCACCTGGACCGTGGTTACGTTCGAATGGAAGAGCGCCTCGCGCAGCTGGGGGCGAGTATTCGGCGAGTCAGCAACACTCCGGCGTCTTCTGCCGCCAAGACCAACGATTCAGCCCCCGAGATCGAGATTCTCACTCCGCCGACGTCTTCGGCCAAGCTCGTGAAGTCCGATCGCTGAAGCGACGGCAACGTTCATCGACTCGACCGTCCGATCGTGTGCCCCCGGAATCTCCAGGACCTGATCACACTGGCCCAAAGCCTCCTGGCTGAGTCCATGCCCCTCTGCTCCAACCAGTATCAGATTGCGGTGTCCGCAGTCCATCCGCTCGATGTCCTGAGCGTTCGGTGTGGTCTCCAGCCCAAGAATTCTGAACCCATGAACTTCGCGAAGCTGCTCGAGCACCCCAGGCCAGTCATCACACCGCGCCCAGGGCACTTCAAACACTCGTCCGGTGGAAATTCTGATCGCCTTGCGAAGCAGTGGATCTGAGCAATTAGGTGAAAGCAGAATTCCGTCGGTTCCCAGACATGCTCCGTTTCTGAAAAGTGCTCCAAGGTTGTCCACGTGAACCACGCCTTCTGCTGCCAGCAGCGTGCTGCGTTTTTGCTTGAAAAGCGGCTCCAGTGAGTTGAGCCCCTGTCCTCTGGAATCTCGTCTTCCCAGGGCCAGTGCGCCTCCGTGAAATCCATAGCCGCTGATCGATCTGAGCAGTCCCGGCTCAGTCACGTACACCGGGACCCTGTTCTCAAGAGACTCCAGTGATTCGCTCAGACGCTTTGCGACATCGGATTCCACCAGGACCGACTCGACGCTCCAGTCACTGGCAAGGTATCGAGACAGCACGCGCTCTGATTCAACAGTGAATAGTTTCCTGGCGCCCCGCAGGTCCGCGTCCCGCAGGTCGCGGTAGTCATCGAGGCGCTCGTCCTCGACTTCACTGATCCTGATCATCGACGCCATCGCGTCGGGAGCTCCCCGGGTCTCCGAAGATCCTGAGCTGCTCGAATTCTTCCTGGGCCTGCTTGTAATCGGCCAGTGATGCTCGAAGCAGATCCACCAGTCTTGCCATGGTGGTCTCCGCCTCCAGTTCGATTGGATTGCTGAGGTCGAAAGGGGTCTGCGCAATGGCATCCAGAATCTCTCTCATCTGGGTGGCGCTTCGGGCCCATTCGCTGAATGCTGCATTACGGACCATCAGTGAGACCTGCTGCTTGGACGGTCGTTCCAGGAGTGGAATGCCCAGCGCACCGATGACTTCATCAATCGTCAAGGTAAGTTGCTGAGCGGCAAGGGTTGTCTGGGCGAGGGCGTAGTCGATTGATCGCTTCCCTTCCTGAGCGAGCTTCTTCAATCGATCAAAAATGGTCGCGAGGTCCTCCCAGGAGTCTTGAGCAAGTTTGATCATGTCCTCGGCAATTGGCAGCACTTCCGACTCGAACTCAGTCCTGATCGATTGAATCGAGTCGAGCATCTTCTGATAAGACTCTTCAAGCCTGGTCAGCTCGGCATCATCAAAATGCCGCATGACCGTATCCAATGATTCATCGACTTCTGTTGCCCTGGTCTTCAGTCCTTCGAGTTGCGTCGACCAGCGATCGCCCTTGGATCTGATCCGGTCGATCTGATCGGAGATCGCTCCAAATTTCCTCTCCCACTCGGGCAGGTCAGTCTGAATGCTTCCAGAAAGTGCCTCGTAGTTGGTTTGTATAGAGGTGATGTCCGTGTTTGATCGCAGGCTCTGAGCGATGCCCTGAAATCCGATCGCGGATTCCTCGATGTTGCTGGTGATCGTGTCGATTGCCTTGGAGCCGTCCACTCCGACGATACCGGCCACTCCGGAAGGTGACTTCGAAATCTTGACGACCTCCCCGCTGGCGAGGCTTTCGTTCGCTTTGGGATCTCCCGTGTCAACAACGATCAGATTGGTCGTGCCTCCAAGCAGTGATCCCTGCTTGATGATCTTCACTGATTTGTGAATACCCAACGGGACGGTCATGGCGATGGTGATCAGCATCTGGTCTTTTTGGAAACTGACCGCTTCCACATGCCCGACGGTCAAACCTCCGTAAATCAGTTTGCTGGAGGAGTCGATTCCATCCACTCCCATCTCAAGGGGTACGGAGATGACGAATTGAGGTCCTTGGGGCGTTCCTTTCTGAAGCTCCATCGAGGTGAAGATCGCCGCCATCACCGCGAGCAGGACCACCATGACGCACAACCCGGCGCGGTAATCACTACGTTCTTTTTTCGGCTGAGTGGTCAAATCCTCGGTCCTCGACTGGGAGTCCCTGCAGAGCTCTACTGATCGACGATTTCCGAGAAGAGACGCTCCTGGGCCTTCTTGTAGCGATCAAGGGCGTCCATGACGTATTTCTCGACCTCCTGCTGGAGCTCAGGTCGGTTCTTGAGGGTTTCGGGATTCATCTCGAACACCGATCGGAACGACTGGGCGGCTGCCTCGAGCTCGTTGGTGGCCATCACATAACTTCGTGTGGATTCATAGAGGTTCTCGTGTTCGAGCACGCTGGTGGAAGGGGTGTAGAGAATCTTCCAGGGACTCCTTCGAATCTCCAGGGCGGTCAGCTTCAGCTGCGAGGTCGCTTGCCGAAGGTTGGCGAGCATCATCTTGATGTCCGGCATCTGCAGAATGAGTTCATTGTCGATCCGGGTGAGTGCATCATTGAGGGTGTTCAGGCCCGACAGACCCTCCTGCATCAATTCATCGATCTGGGCCATCGTCTTGACCCGTACCTCGTTCATCACTTCACGACCGTCGTCGGTGATGGCCACCAGATTCTGCATCGTACTGGCGACTCGCGGGGAGTTTTCCTGCAGAATGTCGCCCACATTGTCCAGCTCACGTTGGGCCGTGGTGAGAATCGGGGAGACCTGATTCATGGCCAGGTCGAGTTTGCTCGAGGCATCGTCGACCTGGGAAAGAGCAAGCGTGATCTTCTTCGCCCACGCTTCGTAGTCCTGGCGAAGCTCCGCCACCATGGCGTTGGCGTTCCCCAGCATCGGTTTCACGTCTTCGTCCCACTGCTGTGGGATGGTGGTCAGAAACTCGGAGAACTCATTGACGTTCTTGATGACGCCCGTGGTGCGCTGCGCATTGGCCGGTCCCAGGAGGGTTGCCAGCATGCCTCCGGCACTCCTGGCATCAATGACCGAATTTGGAGTCAGTGGTTCTGCCTTGGGGTTGGCTCCAGTGGGGCCCCCCACGCTGGTGAAGTTCAACCATGCCATTCCTCCGAGCAGGGGGAGGTACCGAGTCACGACGGCATTTTCGTAGAGTTCAATGGCAGAATCGATCTCGAACGTAACGATGATCCACTTCAGTTCCTGGGAACCGTTCGCATCCGTGGTGAACTGCGGAAGCACTTCCGTGACGGAGCCTCGGTTGAGTCCGCCTACCTTGACGTTGCTGCCTTCGGCCAGTCCGTTGATGCCTGAATCAACGGAGAAACGTGCCTTGTACGGAGTTCTGGAAGTGAATGGATTCCACCCCGACAGAATGATCACCACAGCGATGGCCAGGCCGATGGTGAGGAATATGAAGACCCCCGCTTTGAAGTCATTTTGCACTCGCTCGCTGTTGCTCTCAGCCATGGATGAACCCTTCCGTTCTGTTCACAGTTTCCCGTGAAACCCCGCCTCTGTCCAACTCACCCGGAGATCATGCTCTGGTTGGTCTTGAAACGCTGCATTGCTCCAAGCAGCTGTTCGACTTGCACGTGGGCTGGCATATTCATAAGCCGCCTCCGCAAGGCACTTACTGTCTTGAGCTCCTCATCACCCATCAGCAGATCTTCCTTGCGGGTTCCCGAGGCAGCAAGGTTGATCGCCGGATAAATCCGCTTCTCCGAGATTGACTTGTCCAGAATGAGCTCCATGTTTCCAGTTCCTTTGAACTCCTCGAAGATGACCTGGTCGGCCCGCGAACCGGTATCCACCAGGCAGGTGGCGATCATGGTGAGGCTTCCACCTTCTTCCGCCTTGCGCGCGGCCCCAAACATCTGTTTCGGAACCTCCAGGGCCTTGGCATCCAGTCCACCGGACATCGTGCGTCCACTTGAAGCGTATTTCCTCGAGTTGTTGAACGCTCTGCCCAGTCTGGTGAGTGAGTCCAGCAGAACCACCACATCCTTGCCTGCCTCCACCATTCGTCGTGCTCGTTCAATTGCCAGCATGCCTAAGGAGATGTGTTTTTCAACCCCTTCGTCGTTGCTCGAAGCAAGCACCGTGGCCGGTACGTTCCTTCGAAAATCGGTGACCTCCTCGGGTCGCTCATCGATCAGCAACGCAACGAGCTCGACATCGGGGTGGTTGTGCTTGATACCGAAAGCGATGTTCTGAAGCAGTACGGTTTTGCCAGCCTTCGGAGGCGCGACGATCAGCCCTCGGGTTCCGTAGCCAATCGGGCAGAACATGTCGATCAGCCGGCAGGCAGGTGGGCATCCCTCGTATTCCAAGCTCATCCTCGGCTGGGGATCGATTGGAGTGAGTTCAAGGAATTCCTTGCACTTGGCGTAGTCCCCGGGTGGAAGTCCTTCGACGTCGATGATTTCCTGGGTAATCCGTCGCACCGGCCGGCCACCGCCTCCTCGCCGACGTCTGCGTGCCTTGCGTTCCTCCACTTGAACCGTCATCTTTGAAGCCGGTCGGAAGGGGCATTCATCCTCGAAGGAGGCTGGAACAAATGGGTCGTCCTTGGCCTCGATCAAGCCGTCATCAAGCTGTCGCAGGCGGGCATCGCCACCGTCTTGAACTTGCAGCAGACCTGAAACCTTCCAGGTCTTGGGGGCATCTGAAGCTTCCGCAGGCGGCTGATCGGGAGCGTCCTTGGTCTCAGATTTGGTTTCTTTCAAGGTCGGGTTCCTGGGGTGGTCAAGCAGGCCAGCTACCAACTCAGTCAACCGTCTCCGGAACGGTCGATTCATCTGGCGTGAATTGTGGCAACTTGGATCAGCCTGCTGCAGCATCAAGAGTGCACGCATCAGCTCTATGGAGGAGATCCAGAAGCGATTGGAGCAGCGCCTGGCAGTGCTGTCAAATGGCGTCATTTGTGGCCAGTACCCCGGCCACCTGCGTCGCCAGGGCGACGTTGTTCAAGAGAAGTGCGATATTCGCCTCCAGAGCGGCTCCCCCCGTCCTTTTCGCCATGTACTCCAGAAGAAATGGAGTCAGAGCCGGGCCCTCGATTCGGCGTTCATCGGCTGCAGCAAGTGCTTCCTGGACAATGGCCTCCACCAGTGCCCCATCCAAGGCCAACCCGGCAGGCAGTTCATTCAACAACAGGATCGCCTCCCGACGACGCAGGGTGCCCCAGTGTTGCTGGCAGATCGAGCCAACCTGCTGGATGTCCTCAACCCGGGGGACGGCCAGTTCGCCTGGTCGCCCTTGCACCGTGAATCGTGGAAAGTGACCCACCTGCCAGCCCAGAACCGGAATCAGGTTGGTATCCAACGCTTCCCGGGTCGCGGTCAGGTCCAAAATGACCTTGGCGCCCGCGGTGACCACCACAAGCGAGCTGACTGCCAGTGCCCGGATGTCCGCAGAAATATCGGCATGCCGGTTCCAGTGTCGATGGACGCCGCCAATCCCTCCAGTGGCAAAGACCTTGAGACCACCGGTCTCACTGAACCCCAGGCTTTGGTTGGCAGCCGTACAGGCGGCAAGGGTCGCTGCCACCGTGGTGCCTCCGCTCCCACCGCATGCCATGACTCGTCCAAGATCCCGAGCCGAACATTTTTCAGCTTCCATCATGGCAAGCCGTTGGAGTTCGTCCGGTTCAATCCCGATTCTCAGAACGCCATCCAGCACACAGCTGCTGGCGGGTACTCCCCCTGCGGCCCGAACCGTTGCGGCAAGTGCGCGTGCGGTGGCCAGATTCACGGGAAGTGAACCGTCCCATTCGATCGATCCGGCCAAGGCGGTTCCAAACACTGCCGGCGCCTGTGGACGCGCTTCGCGAGGCAGCCCATGGGTGAGCACGGCCGTCTCGAGCACCACGACCGGGAGGTTTCGCTCCAGCGCTTCGCGAACCTCTTCGTGCACGGCGACCCGCGGGATCATCTCAACGGCGTCCCGAGCGTGAGCGGCCCATCATGCGCTTGGGGGGAAGCTTCTTCGGCACGAGTCCTCCGGGGAACTTGCTGGTATCGGCTTCATCCAGGTTGTCGGTCGAGAGGGCCCGACTCTTGGACTTGATCTCCTGATCCTTCTTGCCGGCTTCGTGTTCGCGCTCGGCGCGAACATCACCGGGGACCGGGCCGGGCTTGAAGCTTTCGATCTCCAGCCGGGGGATCTCGGTGTTGGCGAGCATTTCAATTGCAGTCAGCAGGTCGCCCTGATCCGGTGAGACGAAGCTCCAGGCAATGCCGTCTCGCCCGGCCCGGGCCGTACGCCCGATTCGGTGGATGTAGATTTCTGGATCTTCGGGCAGGTCGTAGTTGATTACGTGGGTGATGCCTTCGACATCCAGGCCTCGTGAGGCCAGGTCGGAACAGACCACCACCTTCAGTCCACCATCGCGGAGGTCTCTGATGACCCGGTTGCGCTTGCCCTGAACCATGTCTCCGTGGATCGCGTGGGCGTCGACCTTGTCTCGACCAAGCGACTTCTGAATCTTGTCGACCGTTCGCTTTGTCCGACAGAAGACGAGCGTCATGCCGGGTTGTTCCGTCCTGATCATGTGACTGAGCAGGCGAGGCTTGTCCCAGCGTTCCACACTCATGTAGCTCTGAGCCACCTGTTGCACGGTCAGGCTCTTTCCAGAGGTGACGATCTTCTCTGGATTCTTCATGTAGGAGCGGGCGAGCTTCTCAATTTCATCTGAGATCGTGGCGGAAACAAAGATCGTCTGCCGGTTGGGCTTCATGCGACCCAGAATCTTTCGGATGTCGTCTCGGAAGCCGATGTCAAGCATGCGATCGACTTCATCGAGGATCGCGAGCTTCACGTTGTCGTAGGGCAGGTGGCGTCGCTCGTTCATGTCCATCACGCGACCGGGTGTTCCGACGATGATCTCAGGTCGTTTCTCAAGCTTTGGAACCTGCTTGTGGATGGGCTGTCCGCCGTAGACCGGGACGATTCGGTGTTCACTGAAGCGAGCGAAGTCCGTGAGCTCCTCGGCGACCTGGATGGCGAGTTCTCGGGTCGGTACCAGAATCATTGCGGAGAAGGCGTCTCCGGGTTCGATCATCCCGAGTGCAGGCAATCCGAAGGCCGCAGTCTTGCCCGTGCCGGTGCGTGCTTGACCGAGAACATCCTTGCCATCGAGGGCGAAGGGAATCATTTGGGACTGGATGAGCGTCGGGTGTGCGAACCCTTTCTCATCAAGGGCCTTCTGGACCTTTTCTGAAAGTCCGAGGTCGCTGAACTTCTGATCCAACGCGAACGTTTCGGGGTCGTCAACCACCGGTGGGGGGGACGTGTTCTGCTGGGAGCGGGGCGTTTCGTCCTTGGTGGAATCTCCGTCGCCCTGTGCGCGACCTTTGCGTCGCCGCCTTCGTTTGCGTGGTTTCGGTGCGTCAGTTTGTTCAGTCATGGGGGGGGGCGTGCTCGCTGGGTTCGGTGCTTTCGTTGAAACGGACAATCTACGGTGTTTGCCAGCCGTTTCCTAGCGCTCTCCCGTTTCGTCTCTACATGCTGTAGGGGGCGCGCTTCGATTCCTTCGCTGCTTCCAGCGCACAGATCGAACTCGACATGGTATTCTCGGATCCGAACCGATACAAACCATGGAATTGCAACGGACTGCATGATTCACACCAGCCACATTCGAATTGACTTGGACGCGATTGCGGGAAATCTGCGCTCGATCCAGGCTGAGGTTGGCACGGAAACATCGGTGTGCCCCGTCATAAAGGCCGATGCATACGGCCTGGGGGCCGATCGGGTGGCCAGGACGCTGGTTGAGGCAGGCGCTCAACGGTTGGCGGTCTTCACCCTCCAGCAGGCGATCGAGTTGGAATCCTCCGCCTCCCACGCCCGAATTCTGGTCCTGATGCCCGTCCAGGAAATTCCAAATGATCCGGCAATTGCACGTCTGATAGCTGCCGGACGCCTCGAATTGGTGATCACCGACCGGATTCAGGCCGCACGGCTGGCCTCGACTCGACTCGGTCGAGCGCTCCCGGTGCACCTCGAAGTCGACTGTGGAATGGGTCGTGGCGGAATCGCCGCCAGCGAGGCACCGGCGTTGCTTGATGACCTTCAAGACCATCGATCACTTCACTTGGTTGGACTCTTCACCCATTTCAGCAGCTCTGATCCCGAGCAGGTGGATCATGAAGCAGCCATCTTCGACCAACTCCTGTCCGGTGTCGAGCATCAGTTGGGAAGGCGTGTCATCAAACACGCGGCCAGCAGCGGGCCTTGTTTCACCGTTCCCACGCAACAACGCGACATGGTTCGAATCGGCCTTGGTTGGGCGGGTTGGCTTCCCGTTCTGGACCCCTCATCAAGCCGGGGCCCCATCCCCCGACTGCGTCCCGCGGTCACCTGGTGCAGCCAGCTGGTTCAGACTCGCACGCTGGAGGCCGGGTCGACGGTCGGGTACGGCTCACAGTGGCATGCCCCGAAGACAACCCAGGTCGGCCTGGTCCCCGTCGGCTACGCCCACGGATACCCGGCGCGGCTCCATACGGCCTCCGAGCAGCACCAAGTGTTGATTTCGGTCGGTGACGGCTGGCGCGCTGCTCCGATCGTCGGCGCAGTGAGCATGGATCAACTGGTGGTTGATCTGGGTGGCCTCGATGGGTTCGAGCCCGCTCGAGATCACGAAGTCATTCTGCTTTCTGATCAACTCGATTCCCGTGCCGGGCTGCATGCGATCGCCAATCGGTCAGGAATCCCTCCCCATGCGGTTCTTTCCGGACTTGGTGCGGCAATTCCTCGCGTCTACCTGACCGAGGGTTCAGCCACGAGTCGTGGTCAGGCTTCGCTGCTTTCCGTATCGACCCCAATCAGTAATTCTTCGATGGCCGCTGGCTGACTTCAGTCCAATGAGTTGCGTCTTCATGTGTACTGAGCTCCTTTGGGGGGCTAGACTCTTGTTAATGACGTCAGCCCCCGCCCTCACGCACGACCTGAAGCCCGACATCGACCTTCCTCTGGGACAGGTCGGACCCGGTGCTCCACTCACCATCGGTTTGGTCAGCTATCTCAACACGCTGCCATTGATCAGTGGGCTTGAAAAGATAGAAAATGTCCGCCTGGCTCCCACGGTCCCTGCCGAACAGGTTGGATTGCTTGAGACCGGCCAGGTCGATCTGGCGCTCTGTTCCGTGGTGGATCTCGTCCGTTCACCAGTACCGCTGTGCGTCGTTCCAGTCGGAATGCTCGGATGCCAGGGGCCGACCCTTACCGTCCGCCTCTTCTCCCGACGGCCGCTTGAGCAGTTGAGAACGGTCTACTGTGACAGTGACAGCCACACTTCAGTTCGGTTGATTCGGGTGCTTTTCCGGGAACTTCACGGCGTAGAGCTTGAGACTCCTGTCTTCAATCCCCGGCAGGACTTCGATGTTTCCCAGGCGGATGCCTTTCTGCTCATCGGTGACAAGGTGATGAACAACACCCTGCCTCTCGAATTCCAGACCCACCAGATGGATCTCGGAGAGGCTTGGTTTCAATTGACGGGACTTCCGTTTGTCTTTGCGACCTGGATGTGCCGTGCGGATCTCTCCGATGATCAAGCACAGCGAGTCCAGCGTGCGGCAGTCCTGCTTGATCGAACCCGCCGACGCAATGCCCATCGGTTGAATCAACTGGCGGTTCGCGAGGGCCGACGTTTCAAATGGGATTCCGCAAGCATGGCTCGTGTCTATCTTGAAGAGCTGCTGCGCTTCGAATTCACTCCGCAAGCGGAGCAGGCGATGACCCGCTTCCTTGAGTTCTCGGAGGGGTTCTCCGGCTCTCTACCGTTGTTCGACTGGAAACGATGAATGGGTCGCACCGCAATCCTCAAGACGGTTGCAGTGGAGCAGGTGCTCGATTCGATTTCCCCCAACGATTCTGAGGCCATTGAATCACTTATCTCCCTGGTCGAGGAGCTCCTCGATGGCCTGGAAAGCGAGACCGAATACCCCTCGGAATTCGTGTACTGGAGATTGACCGGCCAGCGGGACAAGGTGCCTGACGAAGCGATCCCTGGCACGCTGCTCCGGAGAGAACTGGTGGTGCTCGTTCAACGTGCCAGTGCACTCTCACCCAGTTCGCTCGAGCGGATCGAGGGTGGGGGACTGGATCTGCACGAAGCTGCCGCCTCGATCGGAGTCTCGGTTCGTACCCTGCAGCGATGGCGTGACCAAGGCCTGGTCTTTCGCCACATCCTTTTTCCAGACGGGCAGGTCCGACTAGGCGTTTCTCATCGTGCGCTGGCTCGATATCGTGAACAGGTTCCCGAACGTTTCCTCCAGGCGGCGCGCTTCAGTCGGATAGATGCCCGGGAAGAGCAGAAACTCCTCGAAGAGACCCGTCGCCTGATGCTTGAAGGTGCGTCCCCGAACCAGGCGGCTCTGGAGGTGGCTTCAAGCAGTCCACGAGCCCATGAAACCATACGGCAGTTGATCAGACGCCAAAGAGGTGAGCGCGGTCCGGTGATGGGAGCGGGGGGGCGAGTCACCTCCAAGGAGCGGCGGTTGGTTCTTCGTGCCTGGGATCGGGGCGTACCCACCGATGAGGTTGCGCATCGACTTGCACGCAGTCGTGGTGCGATCAGACGGATCGCCGCGGAGGCTCGCGCGGATCGTCTGCGAACGCATCGACCGAGTTGGATGCATCTGCCAGTCTTCGAGAATCCTGAAGCTGAGCGAATTCTTTTGGAGGCCCCTCAGGTCCGGGAGGGTCCGGCACCCGCCCACTCCAGGTCAATTTCCTCAATCCTTGAGCGAGGGGCCGAAGATTCGAAGGTTCTCGAGGCGCTTCTGCTGCCGGCGATGCACCTGCAGCGACTGGTGGTCGCCCGAGCGATCGATTCCCTGGTCCGGACACCCTCGGTGGGGCGTCTGGACCGCATCGAGACCGGCTTCAAGCGTGCGGACATCCTCAGGTTGCGAGTGGGGCAGGCGGTCTTGGGTGCCGCACTGGCTCGGGTCCAGCACGCAGAGGGTGCCCCGCTGGAAGAGTTGCCCCCAGAGGGGCGGATGCTTCGACTGGTCTTCTGCATCACTGTG
Source organism: Planctomycetes bacterium TMED75 (assembly GCA_002171655.1). GTDB lineage: Bacteria > Planctomycetota > Phycisphaerae > Phycisphaerales > SM1A02 > UBA8087. Next base: position 1,201 of record NHEC01000041.1, on the reverse strand, counting down.
GTGGACCGGATGCTCGACGAATTCGATCCTCGGGCCCGAGGAGAACTCGAGCCACGGCTCGATCGGCGTGTCGCACTCGAAACCGACAAGCAAATTGCCTTGCAACAGCGCCGCGGTGCGCCCTCTGCTTCCACTGCAGGGCGGCCCGTTCCGGAGCACTTGGGTGCATTGCTTTCCCGGTTGGAGCCTATGCGGGGCATCCTGGGACTTTCTCCGCATCTGGCGCGCAGAAGAGCGCGTCTTGATCCCGGCGAGCAAGCTCTTCTGGAAGCCCGGTACGGACTGGAGGCTCTTCGGCCCCAGACCATCGAGCAGCTGGCCCAGGCGGAGGGGAGCTCTTCTCGGCAGATCACCGCGCGTCTGGCACACAGCATCCACGAGCTTCGCGCGGTCTGAAGACTGAATACATCTTTTCTGGAGTCTGGATCAGCGCTTGGAGAACTGGAAGCGACGACGTGCGCCGGGCTGTCCGTACTTCTTACGTTCGACCTGGCGGGCGTCCCGGGTCAGGAACCCGTTGTCTCGCAGAATCGGTTCCAGAGAGGGGTCGTATTTGAACAGTGCACGTCCCAGACCGAGAATGATTGCACCGGCCTGACCCATGTATCCGCCACCGTTGGCGTTGACGAAGATGTCGACCGAACCCAGGGTGCCGGTCTTCTCCAGAACGTTGTTGATGTTCTTGAGATCTCGTTCCTCGGAGAAGTACACATCGAGGTCCCGGTCGTTGACCTTGAAGGAACCCGAGCCTGACTTGATCCTCACTCTGGCGACTGCGGTCTTGCGTCGTCCGGTGCCTCGCCACCAGCCGTGTGCGTCCGGACCGGTGGGAACCGGAGTGGGCGCGGGGGCCGGAATCGGCTCCTCGACCGCAGTCGAAGGGGCTTCACTGGACAGGTTCAATTCCGGCATATCGTTGGTGGGATCTTCGGTCATTGGTTGCTCGAAGGGTGTCAGTGGATTTCAAGAGGCACTGGCTGCTGAGCCTGGTGCGGATGGTTGTCGCCCACGTAGACGTGGAGCTTCTTGGACATCTGGCGGCCCAGTCGTCCCTTGGGGAGCATGCGAATGATCGCCTTTTCGACGATTCGTTCGGGGTGCTTCTTCATGACGGTCTCGTAGGTCTCGACCTTCTGACCACCTGGGTAGCCACTGAAGTTCTGGATCGTCTTCTGCTCGGCCTTTCGACCAGTCAGCACGA